>NZ_JBFWIR010000093.1:0-8384 GCF_050255895.1 Parachlamydia sp. | reverse complement strand
GGACAACTGTCGACAGTCTCTTAGATCCTACTAAAGGACATTCTATTTACTATCGTTTAATTCCCACATTACAGGTTTTGAAACCGCAATTTGCCTACGCCACAACCACACTAACTGGGACCATTTATCACGCATTAAATCACTCTGGAAGCATTGTTTTGGCTGCGAAAGGAACATTCGGAACGATTCAAGGTTCTCCACGCCGCACCATTCCTCCTTCGGAACGTTTTTACGCGGGTTCTGAAACCACTTTGAGAGGTTATGCCTATCGAACAGTCAGCCCGTTAAACGACAAACATAAACCTATCGGGGGACGCTCCATGATGGTCTACTCTCTTGAAACCCGAGTTCATGCCACAAAAGACTTCGGTTGGGTCGGTTTTTATGATTTCGGAAATGTGTACGCATCTCCTCTACCTGAATTAAAACACAAGTTTTTGCATGCTGTAGGCATGGGTTTGCGTTATTATACCCCCGTCGGACCTTTGCGACTGGATGTTGCATTTCCTCTGAACCGGCGCAAACATGTCGATAGTGCCTATCAAATTTATTTAAGCGTGGGGCAAGCTTTCTAATGAAAAAATTCCTTCTTTTTATTGTATGCCTGGGACTGTTGTGCGGAATTATTATCACTCTTTTACCAGAAGGGACCGTCAAGAATGCTGTCTTGCAAATGGCTTTAAAACATCTTGAAGCTTCCAGTGATTTCCGTGTGGAAATCGAGTCACCTCAACTTGAATATCCTTGCACCATCCAGGCTAAAACAGTAAGAATTTATTCCAAAAATGCTTCCATCCCATGGCTATCCGCAGAAGACATCGAAGCTTGCATTAATCCCTTTGGTTTACTTTCTTCAAAACTCAATCTGCAACACGTTTATTGCAAACATCTATTTATTCAATCACTGCCCGAAATTCCTTTTTCATCTTCTTCAGAGGCTGATTTATTGCCTCTTCCCTTCTCGATTAAATTGGGACGCTTTGAAATCAAGCAATTTAATTTATCTCCATCTGTGATTGAAAAACTTAATCTTCACACCTATATGAAAGCCGAAGAGTTTGAAAAAGGGGTGGCTTTGGTTGGTGCATTTTCCTCAAAATCTTTATTCCCTTCAGCCAAAGGGGAACTATTTATTACACCCTCTCATACCTCTGTGACCACGACATCGGCCGCTTTTACTTTGAAAAAAAATTACTCCAATTATTTTGCTCTCATCACTTTAAGTGAAACTTCCCAAGGAATTTTACAAAAACCTACATTCCTTGAGAACTCTACCCTTAGCCTTAGACTAGACGCGAACGGCAATGACAACCAATGGGAGGGCGTCGTAGAAGTTCTTTCAGAACCAAATCAAACCAACACGGATCAACTATTTTTGGAAGGATACGCAAAAGGAAATTTTGTTTATTTACCACATCAAATGCTCACTTTTCAGTCAATTGAAGGAAATACACAATTCGCTGATTTTTATGGAACGCTTAGCCTGGACTCTCAATTGGAATTGAGTCAAACCTCCTTCCATGCAGCATTTACGGATAATCCTTTTTCAATGACTGATCTTAAATTGAGCTCTGAAACGGAAATGGATATTTCGATAAAAGGGCCTCTTCTAACCCCCTCTTTACAAGCCATCTTTTATTCAGACAGCCTCGAAATAAAAGAATGGGTCATTAATCAACCCGAAATTTCATTGACGGTCTCTCCCTTTACTGATTCCATTGGACGTCTTGCCATTACAGGAAAAAAGGAACTTATTCCTTTTCATGCAAAATCATTGCTCAATTTTAATCCTGATCACTCTATTCATTTTTTTAATGCCAGCATCGATTATGCTTCATCGAACATCGAGGGAGACTTTCTTATTTTTCCCAGCACGATGACTTTTAAGGGACAAGCAAAAAGCTCGAAAATTTCACTTGCAGACTGGTTGCCTGATTGGGAAGGGACAGCTGAAGTTCAGGCCACACTCGATCGCGACCATCTTTTCATGAATGTTTGGGCAGAAAATCTGGCTTACCAACATCTATTGGCCCAAAAAGGACATCTTCAGCTAGAAGCAAAGAATATTTTTACGGCTCCTGGTGGCGACATTCAAGTTGAATTATCAAAGGGCTCATGGGAAGATATTGCTCTAGAAGAGTTGGTTTTTAAAAGTGCGTTTAGTCAAGAGACCTCCGTGTCCCCTTTTTCAATTAACCTAAAGGGCCATTACCAAAAACCCTTTCATATTAAGTCTGATGGAAAATGGAGCTATCAAAAGGAGCTGATTATTACACTCGATTCTTTATCGGGTGAAGCTTTAGACCAACCAATTTCTTTACGCGATCCTTTTGAAATCAAGTTGACAGCCGAAAAATTCGAAATATCACCTCTCTTCTTATCGATGGGCTCAGGCTACTTTTTTGCCTCCACAGAATATGCTCCAACTTTTCTACAAAGTACATTCCGCATTCATGATTTACCACTTGCGGCTGTCCATTTATTTGCCCCCCAGTTTCCCTTAAAAGGAAATGCCTCAGGACAAATCTTCCTATTCGGATCCCCAGAATCACCAAGAGGCCAGCTGAGCCTTGAGCTAACAGATGTAAAACTTGAAGAAGAAGCCTTTACCAAGTTTCCTCCCTTTAACATCTCTTTTCAGGCATCTCTCGTCGATCAACTTTTGGAGTGTACGGGACGTATTATAGGAATAGAAAAAAATCCCCTCCAAGGAGAGGCTAAAATCCCGCTTACTTTTTCCATTACACCATTCAAAGCCTACATCGATCGGGATCTTCCTTTTTCGGCAAATTTACGGGGTAAAGGGCCCCTTTCTCCTATCCTCTCTCTGTTATTTGTAGATAAAATTTCAATTGATGGAGACGTGGAGCTTCATTTAGGTATGGAGGGAACACTCAGCTCCCCTCAACTGCGTGGATACGTGGATTTACAAAATGGTTTTTTTGAAAGTATTAATGCGGGAGCCATACTTCGCTCAATTACGGCCAAAATTAGTGCCACGGGTCAACAAATGACTTTAGAGCAATTTTCTGCTAAGGACGAGAATGAAGGAACTATAAGAGGAACTGGTCGACTGTCTTTAAATGATCCTCTTTTTCCTTTCGATGCACAATTTGAATTAAATAAGCTACAGCTCCTGGATGTGGATTTCTTTCAATCGATTGCTAGTGGATCCCTCGCTCTTAAAGGCAATAAAGAAGAAGGTCTTTTATCGGGAACCTTGACCTCAAATAAAACGCAAATGACGCTTCCTAATCAAATTTCTGAGGTCGCACATGCTGTGGAAGTCACCTACATTAACGTGCCTGCGGGAGAAGCTCTCCCTGCTTCTCCCCAAATCAAAAAATCTGAATGGCCTTTAAAGTTAAATATTCAGCTTAAGCTGCCTGCAAAAGCGACTTTTGGAGCTCCCAACCTCACCTCTGAGTGGCAGGGCGATCTTATCTTAAAAGGGACGGCAGATGATCCCCTCCTTGATGGGCAGCTTAAAATTGTCAAAGGATCTTATCTCTTTAATGGGAAGCAGTTCTTGATTAAAGAGGGAACTGTCAACTTTGCAGGAGATCCAAGCAACGATACCACTTTATATGTAGTTGGCTCAATGGATTTACATCGTATTGTTGCAGAAGTCATTGTCAAGGGACCCATTAAAAATCCTACGCTTGCTCTCAATTCTAATCCCCCTATGTCGCAACAGGAAATTTTATCCTGGATCCTCTTTGGCAAAGGACTTTCAGAAATTTCCCCTTTTCAGGGAGACCAACTAACCGCTTCCTTAACAGATCTGAGCCGGCAGCAAGAAGGTCCTGATTTGCTCACACGCATTCGCAATCAAACCGGGATCGATCGGATCGATATTAATAGAAGTGGTGAGGGAGATTCTGGGGATGTTTCATTTGAAGTGGGTAAATACATCACAAGTGGAACGTATGTCTCTGTGAGTAAAAATATGGGATCCGAGAGCAACGAAGTAAATATTGAAACAAGCATTATTAAAAACTTCAAGCTGCAAGCAGGTGTCAGTGACGATGCAAATGGCCATTTTGATATCATCTGGAAATATGATTATTAAGGAATATAGTTCAAAAAAAAATTAACTCATATTTTTTTTGACCCGAAACGGTTGTTTGCATACAATCGGCTTAAATCCCAAAATGCTTTTTTTACCCTTCGCTAGTGAAATTTTATCTGCATGAATACAATGACTAAAATGCTCGCCACTCTTGGCGATTACTTTCTTCTGATTTTAAAAGTGATTTGGGTCACGATCAAGCGTCCTCCCGCATGGAGTTTGATCCGCGATCAAATGTTCGAAATCGGTGTGATGTCCCTTCCTGTTGTTGCCATCACAGGATTTTCTACCGGGCTGGTTTTAGCTGCTCAATCTTTCTTTCAGTTATCCGACAAAGGATTAGCAAGTGCCACAGGTTTAATGGTAACAAAGGCGATGATGGTTGAACTTGGTCCCATTTTAACGGCTTTTATGGTGACAGGCCGCGTCGGAGCCTCCATGTGTGCCGAATTAGGAACCATGCGTGTCACCGAGCAAATTGACGCCTTACGCTCGATGTCCGTTAACCCTTTACGCTATCTGATCGCCCCCCGCTTTATCGCTGGAACAACCATGCTCCCCCTGTTAACGATTTTCAGCTGCCTCATGGGTATTTTGGGCGGCTACTTACTTTCTGTGTATTATTATCAAATGCCCCCATCAACTTTTTTAGATCCACTCCCTCTTCACATTAAAACATTCGACATGGTAAGTGGATTGATCAAAGCATTTATTTTTGGGATTATCATTATTACCATTTCTTGTTATAGGGGATTATCGACGCGAGGAGGAGCTGCAGGTGTCGGCCGCGCCACCACAAATAGTGTTGTGATCTGCTATTCCGTTATATTGATTAGCAATTTCATCATCACCATCGGGTTGAATGGATCCTATCCCTATATTTCAGATTTTATTAGCAAGTGGTTTTAGATGCGCAAACAAATTATTATAAAAGACTTATATAAAAAATACGGAAAACTAGAGGTTCTCAAAGGACTCAACCTTGAAGTCTTTGAAGGAGAAACTTTAGTCATTCTAGGAAGATCAGGGGTTGGGAAAAGCGTTTTATTAAAGCAGATCATCGGCATTGAACAGCCAGATAGTGGCACGATCGAAATTGATGGAGAGCCCATCACTTCCCTTGAAAAAAGTCATACACCTTCTCGCATGGGAATGCTTTTCCAAGGCTCCGCTTTATTTGATTCGATGAATGTAGGAGAAAATACCGCCTTTTTTTTAAACCAACATGAAAAAAGCTTATCTGAGAATGAAATCAAAGAAAGAGTCAGCCACGCTCTCGATCTTGTTGGTTTGAGTGGCACAGAAAATATAATGCCATCCGATCTGTCGGGTGGAATGCGTAAACGAGCGGCATTAGCCCGCTTGATTGTTTACCATCCCAAAATCATCCTCTACGATGAACCCACGACAGGCCTTGACCCGATTACCGCGATGCAAATTAACGACCTTATCAATACGACCAAAAAAGAACTAAAAGCCACCAGTATTGTCGTCACGCACGATATTCGCTCTGCTATGGAAGTTGGCGACAGACTCGCCTTTCATCATGATGGCAAAATCGCGCAAATTGCTCCCAAAGAAGAATTTATGAAAATCGACGATCCCTTGTTACATGCATTTTTTGAAAATGCCATACTAACTAAAGATTTACTCGGTAGCCAGCAGACTAGGAGACCTTAATTCATGGCTGATCAAGCAAAAAACTTAATCATCGGCATTTTTGTTATCGTCGCTTTTGCGATTGTAATATTCATGTTACTTTTTTTACACCCATCCGTAGGTGACGAGGGAAAAAGGCTACGCGTAAGATTCTCGGACATTGATAAAATCTCCATTGGTACACGCGTCAATTTTGGTGGAAAACCAGTTGGGGAAGTAGCAGACATTCGTGAGCTTCAAGAAGCCATTGAAGAAAGAATTGGACGAGACGGGCATGTTTATATTTATGAATTAGAGTTGCTGGTCGATTCCGCTGTAAACGTATTTAACACAGACGAAATTTCTTTACGCACTTCCGGCCTACTCGGAGAAAGATCCGTCGCGATTACCCCTCTTCCACCAAAAGAGGGTCAAAAGCTTGAGATTGTGAATGATCAAGTGATTTATGCAAACGAATCGGGTTCTGTCGAAGATACAATTAAAGATTTGAAAGGTGTCGCTATAAAACTCGATCTAGCCTTAGATTCCATTAGCAGAGCTCTTAATGCCATGGAAGAGGAAAATGTGTGGCGTAATCTAGGAGATTCTATGCAAAATCTCAGCGACATGACAGCCGCCTTAAATAAACCCGATACCATTTCTGAAACGTTAAATAATCTGCATGACGTCACAGAAAAATTTGGAGAATCTTGGGAAAAAGTCGACGAATTATTGGATAACCTAGTTTCCACGACATCGAACACTAAAGCCATGACTAATGATGGGAAAGAAGTGTTTGCATCCATTAAAGAAGGCAAAGGAAGCCTTGGCACATTGCTAATGAAAGATGATCTCAATCTTAAAATCTCCTCTCTCCTAAGCAAAGGAGAAATTCTCATGAATGATGTTAATCACTACGGCATTCTCTTTCATTTGGATAAGCAATGGCAGAGATTGCGTGCTCGTCGGCTAAATCTCTTACAAAAGCTGTGTTCACCGCAAGAGTTTCGCAATTTCTTCAATGATGAAATTGATAAAATCTCAACTTCTCTTTCAAGAGTCTCTATGGTATTAGATGAAACAGGCTGCAACCCACCTTGTCTGCTGGAAAATGCGCAGTACAAAAAAGTGTTTGCAGAACTTCTAAGAAGACTTGCATCCACAGAAGAAGCTTTAAAAATGTACAATCAGCAAGTTGTTGATTGTGAAGTACAAAAAACCGAGTTAGTGCCTATGTGTTGTGAAGTGTGTCCCTAAAAACTTTTTGTAAGAGCTAAAAAAGATAAGGATCATTATGGAAAATGCCCCCTACTCGCAGATTCAAAAAGGAACATTCTTGATTGCCACGCCAGAAATTGATAGTGGGATTTTCTTTCGAGCAGTTGTTCTAGTTTGCGAGCATAATCCCAATGGATCATTTGGCATTATTGTAAACAAAAGCCTTGAACTTGAACTTCCTGAGGAGATTATCAACATCAATAATCTCGCAAATCCTCATGTGGGAATTCGAGCTGGTGGACCTGTTCAAACCAATCAAATGATGCTCTTACATACATCTAACCGTATTCCTAGTCAAACCCTACAAATTTGTGATAATGTCTACTTAGGCGGTGACCTGCAATTTTTGCAAGAGACCATCTCGGATGAGCAAGGCCCTCACATCCACCTTTGTTTTGGTTATGCAGGTTGGGGAGCTGGACAGCTAGAAAGAGAATTTTTAGATAGCCATTGGTTTTTACACCCAGCTTCGGCACATCACCTATTTGACACTCCACCTGAAAAACTTTGGCAGGCCCTCCTGCGCGACATGGGTGGCAAATATGCTTCACTCTCCATGATCCCTGAAGATTTGACAGTCAATTAATGCAAAATGTGGCTGCTCAGCTTTAACAGAGCAGCCACATTTATCCAGTCACAGATTGTTTTTTGGCTTGATACAGATTCCAATGAATGCGATTAATTTCATCAAGCCATTCAAGTGGCAATTTCACAGTCTCATTGGATCTCAAATACTTGATCAACTCGTGAAGACTAAATTGCTTATCTCCCCATCTTAAATGATCCCACAACTTCCAACCTAAAACATAGGAATTTCTTAGCCGCAAGGTTGTAATCTCATCTTGAGAGATGTTAGGAAGGCTCTTTTGCATAGGTATAGGGAGAGGAGAAATCGTAGAAGGAGTGGATAAAATAGAAACAAGTTCGATGGTCGCTTCTATACCCACGTTAGGATCAAAAAGATAGCTATTTGCATAGGCATAGTCAGGATGGATATAAATTGTACGAATTTCCCCTTCTTTCATACCCAACATACCTTGAGCTAACCCAGGAATTACTTCAGAAAGATTCAATGACTTTCGATTTGCTGCTGCTTCTGGAAAAAAATCGTCAAACTTTTTAATGATATAGTTAGCTATAATGTGACCGTTTTCATTTGTTAAGGTATTTCCTGTTCCTTCTTTTACGGCGAGATAGCCTAATTTAGAAGGAACAACGAAATGAATGTTATCATCTGTTGTGAGTTGTTTTAACCAATGTTCTGAAGCATTCAAATTTTTTTGACTTAAAAATAACCTTTCTTTTTCTATGAGCCGAGAAAAAACGTTTAAATCTTCTGATGAGAGATTGATCCCTCTTTGGCGCGCTTCTAAGCCAGCAATTAAAGCTTCGATTT
>NZ_JBFWIR010000092.1:0-8980 GCF_050255895.1 Parachlamydia sp. | reverse complement strand
CGCCGCAACAATTGAAGATAACGGACGGGGAATTCCGATCCAAAAACACGAAAAAGAATCGCTCAAACCAGGACGCGATGTCTCTGCCCTCGAAGTGGTCATGACCATTTTGCATGCTGGTGGTAAATTTGACAAAGACACGTATAAAGTTTCGGGTGGATTGCACGGCGTAGGAGTATCCTGCGTATGCGCCCTTTCCAAGAAATTGGTTGTCCAGGTTTACAACCAAGGCAGCACCTACGAAATGGAATTTTCTAAAGGAAAAGTTGTTCGCCCACTTTCTATTGTTGGCACAACCACCAAACGCGGCACCAAACTCACGTTTATTCCTGATGACACCATCATGAATGTAACAACCTTCGATTATGACATCCTAGCCAAACGATTGCGAGAGCTTGCATTCCTCAATAAAGGAATCAATATTTACTTCCATGATGAACGCGATGCCGACAAAGATGACGTTAACTTCTGCTACAGCGGTGGATTGCTCTCTTTCGTTTCTTATCTGAACGAAAATAAAGAACCCCTTTTTCCGACGCCCATTTACTTTCACGGATCACGCCAGGGTGATGATGGACCGATTGAATTTGAAGTGTCCATGCAATGGAATGATGGCTATAACGAAAACATTTATTCCTATGTTAACAACATTGCCACTCGCAGCGGTGGAACGCACTTAACAGGATTTTCGACTGCTTTAACACGCGTTTTAAATACCTACATCAAAAATCATGGACTGCTCAAGAGCGATAAATATTCAATCACGGGCGAGGATATGCGCGAAGGTTTAACGGCTGTTATTTCCGTTAAAGTCGCCAACCCCCAATTTGAAGGACAAACGAAGCAACGCTTGGGAAATAGCGATGTGGGATCTGTTGTTCAGCAAATCGTCGGTGAAGAGCTTGTGATCTATTTAGATGAAAATCCAGCCATTTCAAGATCTATCGCAGATAAAGCGATGTTAGCAGCACAAGCACGTGAAGCTGCACGAAAAGCGCGTGAGCTCACTTTGCGAAAATCCGCTCTCGATAGCGCACGCCTGCCAGGAAAACTCACAGACTGCCAAGAAAAAAATCCCGCTCTTTGCGAAATTTACATCGTTGAAGGTGACTCTGCGGGCGGTTCCGCCAAATCTGGAAGAGATCGTCGCTTTCAAGCGATCCTCCCCATTCGAGGTAAAATTCTAAACGTCGAAAAAGCCCGTTTAGAAAAAGTCCTAGGTAACCAAGAAGTGGGAACCATGGTAGCTGCTCTGGGATGTGGAATTGGACGCGATGGTTTTAATATTGATAAACTGCGTTATCATAAAATTATTATCATGACTGACGCCGACGTTGATGGATCTCATATTCGTACGCTCTTGCTGACGTTCTTTTATCGTCACATGCCCGGACTTGTTGAAAATAATTACATTTATATTGCTCAGCCTCCTCTTTATCGTGTCACACGTAAAAAGACGAGCCGTTACATCCACTCTGAAAAAGAGATGGATGACTACATGCTCGAACTAGGACTTAGCGACATCAAAATTAAACTAAAAGATACAGAACTTGATGCAGAAAGAATGCAAGAACTTATCCGTACATTGCTCGAAGTTGAATCTTTTGTTTCTCGCATCGAACGAAAAGGGGTTTCCTTTAGAGAATTCCTCGCTTCGAAAAATGAAGAAGGAAGACTTCCTCGCTTCCAAGTGAACTTATTAAAAGGCTCACAATTCGCCTACTCCATCAAAGAATTCGAAGTCCTTAAACAAAACGATGAAGAAGAACAGCAACAACGCCACAAAGAAACACTCGCTTCCATTCCTGAATCTGAAATTACAGAAGAGATGCGTACTTTCCGGCCAACGCGCTTTAATTTCATTGAATTATATGAAGATATCTCTTTGCAAGGTCTAGTCGGTCGCTTAAATTCTTTTGGATTCGACCTCAACCACTATCTCATCGCAGATGGCCATCTACTGGACATCATCGAAGATGGAGGAAAAAGCACACCTTTTTCCACACTAGGAGAAGTTCTTGCTTTCATTCGCGAAAATGGAAGAAAAGGGATCGAAATCCAACGTTATAAAGGCTTGGGCGAAATGAACGCCGATCAACTCTGGGAAACAACAATGGATCCGGAGAAGCGTACCCTTCTACGCGTTACACTGCCTGATATGGTAGCTGCAGACCACATGTTTACAATGCTAATGGGCGAAGCTGTACCACCTCGACGTGCGTTTATTGAACAGCACGCCTTATCAGTCAAAAATCTAGATGTTTAATCATTGGTTATACTCCAGGAGAAGTAATGTCTTACACTGAAAACGAGATTATCGTTCCTCGTAATGTTGAAGATGAAATGAAAGATAGCTATTTGCGCTATTCCATGTCGGTGATTATTGCCCGAGCTTTGCCAGATGCACGCGATGGCTTAAAACCCTCTCAAAGGCGAATTCTGTATGCAATGCGCCAGCTAAATCTAAGCCCCGGAGGGAAGCATCGTAAATGCGCCAAAATCTCAGGTGATACATCTGGTGACTACCACCCGCACGGCGAACAAGTCATTTACCCTACGCTCGTCCGCATGGCTCAAGGCTGGCTTATGCGCTATCCTCTGGTCGACGGACAGGGAAACTTCGGATCAGTAGATGGTGACCAACCTGCTGCGATGCGTTATACAGAAGCCCGTTTAACACATGCTTCCGTACAACTCATGGAAGATTTAGATAAAAATACAGTCGAGATGGTTCCTAACTACGATGAAACCAAAAAAGAACCGACTGTTTTTCCTGCTAAATTTCCCAATTTGCTATGCAACGGCTCTTCAGGTATTGCAGTGGGAATGGCGACCAATATCCCCCCTCACAACTTAAATGAGCTCATTCAAGCAACTTTGCTCGTCTTGCAAAACCCTGCTGTATCGATCGATGAAATCATGGGCGTCATGCCAGCTCCAGACTTCCCAACTGGCGGTATCATTTGCGGATATCGTGGTATCAAAGAAGCTTTCCACACAGGACGTGGACGCCTGCTTTTGCGCGCGGTCATTCGTGTAGAAGAAAATGAGGAAAATCCGGATAAGCAACGTTTAATCGTAGATGAGATCCCCTACAACGTCAACAAATCCCGCTTAATTGAACAGATTGCCGACCTGATCAACTCTAAAACCATCACAGGTATTGCCGATTTACGCGATGAGTCCGATAAAGATGGAATGCGTATTCTAATTGAGCTAAAACGGGGCGAAATTGTCGAGGTTATTCTTAACCAGTTATTTAAATATAGCGACCTGCAAATCACCTTCGGCTGCAACATGCTTGCCCTAGACAAAGGCTTGCCAAAAGTGATGAACGTCAAGCAACTTATCGCTGCTTGGGTCGATCACCGCATCGAAGTTGTTCGTCGCCGTACACGCTTCGAACTCAACAAAGCTGAAGCTCGCGCGCACATTCTGGAAGGTTACCTCAAAGCCATCCAGCACATGGATGAGGTAGTGCGTGTCATTCGAGCAAGCAATAACCGTGAGGAAGCACGTGATGAACTCATTCAACGGTTTGACTTAACAGAAAGACAAGCCAACGCAGTTCTAGACCTCAAACTTTACCAGTTGACAGGACTAGAATATGAAAAAATCAATGAAGAATATCGTGAACTGCTTCAAAAAATCGATTATTTGCGTGCCGTTTTAGCTAGCGAAGCAATGGTGCGAGACATCATCCGTGAAGAATTGCTAGAGATTCAAAAGAATCATCGCTCTGGACGTAAAACACAGATTATTGCGGCAGAAAGCGAAGTGAACATGGAAGATTTAATTGCCAACGAGTCTGTCATCATCACGATCTCAGAAGATGACTACATCAAACGGATGCCAGTTGACACCTTCCGCGAACAACGCCGTGGCGGACAAGGCATTGCCGGTATGCATTTAAAACGGGAAGAAGATGCAATTAAAGGTCTTTATGTGGCTTCAACACATGATTACCTCCTGATTTTCACAAACCTGGGTCGTTGTTATTGGCTCAAAGTTTGGCAAATCCCTGAAACAGGCCGAAAATCAAAAGGGAAACCATTAATCAATCTTCTCGAAGATATTCGTCCCGATGAGAAAATTGCAACGGTGCTACGTGTCTCCAATTTCGAACAACAAGCTTATATCCTCATGGCAACCAAAAAAGGGATTGTCAAAAAGACAGAACTTTCTGAATTTAGCCATCCAAGACGAAAAGGGATTTGGGCACTCGATATTGTGGAAGGCGATGAAGTCGTCACAGCTCGTTTGGTCTCTGATTCCCAGCAAATTATGCTATTTACCTACCATGGGATGGCTGTTCGCTTTGATCAAGGCAAAGTACGGCCGATGGGACGTACGGCGCGCGGCGTAAAAGGGGTTACTCTTAAAGATGACACCGACTATGTTGTCGGCTGCGAAGCTGTCAATGGAACAGAAACCATCTTAATTGTTTGTGAAAACGGATTTGGTAAACGCTCCAACGTCGAAGATTTCCGCCAAACAAACCGAGGTGGTGTAGGTGTACGCTCAATCATCACAAGTGAAAGAAACGGAAATGTGGTCGGTGCTCTTTGTGTAACGGACGAAGATGGCATGGTCATGATGTCTGCTCAGGGTCAAACTGTGCGAATCACCATGAAGGATCTGCGCGTCATGGGTCGTAACACACAAGGTGTTAAACTTGCTAACTTGAAAGAAGGAGACTACCTTGTCGCCATCCAAAAGTTGGAAGTGTCCGATGATGTGGATAACGCCAAAGTAGACACTCAGCCTTCTGCTCCTCCTCTAGTGAAAGAAGAAGGCTCAGATCTCGAAGAGCCAGCTTTTGAAGAAGTCATAGAAGAGGAAATCGAAGAAGAAGAACTCGACACGCCTTTTGAAGAAAATGAAGAATAAATGACTGATAGGCTGCAGATTATTTCTGCAGCCTTCTAAATTGCCACAAAAAATGCATATGACTACACTGAAAAAGTGCCCTTGTTTCATCACCTTTGAAGGGGGTGAAGGGGCTGGCAAAACAACGCTTATTCAACAAGTCGAGGCCGATCTTAAACAACTTGGCTATGATGTTGTATCAACACGTGAACCTGGCGGCTCCTCCTTGGGAAACACCATCAGGCAATGGCTCCTTCAGCAAAATACTAAAACTTCCATTAGCATCAAAGCAGAGCTTCTACTCTTCTTGGCTGCTCGTGCCCAGCACATTGAGGAACTTATCCTCCCCTCGCTTACTAAAGGAAAAATTGTTTTGTGTGACAGATTTAATGATTCCACAATTGCTTATCAAGGTGTCGCTCGCGGTCTTGGACTAGAAGCTGTTCAAAATTTATGCAAATTTGTGTGTGGCAACGTAGTTCCTGATTTAACGATTTACCTAGATATCGATCCACACGTTGGTCTAACAAGAACTAGACACGCAGCCAAAGAAGATGCTCCCATGGGTTCCATCGATCGAATTGAATCCGAAAAGTTAGAATTTCATGAGCACGTTCGCCAAGGCTTTTTTAAACTGATTCATCAAAACCCCAGTCGCTATCATGTCATTGATGCAAGCATGTCCCCCGAGCTTGTTTTGCGCGATGCCCGTGCGACTATTGATCGTTTACTTAGCTTATGATACTGGAAACCTATTTCTCTCACATTTGTGGAAATGATCCCATCAAGCACTATTTGATTAAGATGATCGAAAAAAATGCGATTGGACAATCCCTCCTTTTTGCAGGACCCGAGGGAATAGGGAAGAGTCTTTTCGCCAAGGCCTTTGCCGAAATTCTCCTAACAAATGGTTCCGCAGATCAACGTAAACAAGTTAAAGCCGAAACGCATCCGGATTTACATATCTATCGACCTGAAGGTAAACTGGGCATGCATAGCATTGATGCGATGCGACAACTCACTGAGGAAATCTACCTTGTTCCCTATCAAGCCAAACGAAAAGTCTTTATTATTCATGAAGCGGAGCGAATGCTCCCCTATAGTGCCAATGCCCTTTTAAAAACTTTTGAAGAACCTGCTCTGGATTGCGTGATTATTCTTCTCACTTCGCTACCAGAAAACCTACTGCCCACTATTCGATCTCGTTTTCAGACAATTTATTTTCAAGAAGTTGAAAAAAAGTACCTGGTTAAATTTGTTCAAGAGAACTTCCAAAAAACAGAACAGGAAGCTCAAACGATTGCAGCCTCTTCAAAAGGATCCTTTGTCCAGGCAGCGCGCCTTTGCTCACAAAAAAAAACCTATTACCAAGATATTCTTCTTCCTCTTTTAGCTGCGGGTCGATTTTCTTCCTACGGAGCTCTTTTGGAAACCGTCCGTCAACTAACCGACCAATTGGAGCAATCCAAAAAGCAAGTGGAAGAGGAGATGCGCCAGGAATTATCTAGTCATCTAGAAAACTTAACAGCCGTTCAAAAAGAATCTCTTGAGAAGGAAATTGAGGGTTTTGTATCGGTGCAAACAAATCGAGAAACCACCCATCTTTTGGATTTTATCCTGAGCTGGTATCGAGATCTAGAACTGATTCGCGTCAAAGGTGATCCTACTTTTCTGTTTCATAAGGATGCTTACAATCAACTCGAGCAATCGATTCAGCAAGGAAATCGACTATCTATTGAACACGTGCAAAAAGCCATTAGCGATGCTAGAAAAGCACTAGAACGATCTTCCTCTATAGGCATAACGTTGGAAAATTTATTTCTAAAACTGCATTTTTATTAAGCAGATCTACTTTTATCAAATTTATTCAAAACCATCCATTAGCATCCAAACTCTACAAGTTCTCCATATAAAACAACGTTTTTAATTTTTAATTTGATTATAAAAATTAAATCTATGTTATTATAAAGTTATTATTTATTCTTTTCAGTTTGTATTTTTACTTCAAAAAGAATAGGTAAACCATGGAACAACAACAAGGCTTACATTCTGGCGGCTATATTCCCTATGGCCAGCAGCTTTCTTCTGTAGAAAAAACAACAGATAAAAGCCAAGTCGAGAAACAGAAAAGCGAAGATACAAGATATTCCCCTTCTCAAAGCGCTTCTCCTGACTCAAATAGTCTTGAGAAGCAGAAATCAGCTTTTTTAGATCAAGAAAAACGGAAGCGTGAAATTGATCAATTCGATCAAAAAGAAAAAGAAGAAGAGTCGTCATCACCAGTAAAAAAAGTAATCAAAATAGAGGCTCCACCTGATTTACAGGAGGCGGCACGATTAGATGATCATCACTTTACGACTCCTCTTATCGCTAACATTCGCCAAGCATTTGACGAAACAATTAGCCAAAATGCGGAAAAAGAAATTAAAGAGGGAATAATTAAAACACGTGAAGACCTCATCCATTTTGTATTTAAAAGTGCGAGTGAACTCCTAAATTCACCGAATCCTATCTCCACAGCAGCCATTGAAAATATTCATCAACTGCTTTTTACCCCCCCATTAGAAGATTTAAGCGGTAAAGGCTTAGAAAATGTTAATTTGAT
The DNA here is from genome assembly GCF_050255895.1 of Parachlamydia sp. Lineage (NCBI taxonomy): Bacteria > Pseudomonadati > Chlamydiota > Chlamydiia > Parachlamydiales > Parachlamydiaceae > Parachlamydia > Parachlamydia sp. The sequence goes on along the minus strand of NZ_JBFWIR010000092.1, from coordinate 1,506 downwards.
TCAGCCACATCCTGCATATGTTTTCCAAAGTCTAAGGAATTGTCTTATCGCAATGGATGGCAAAGCGTGCGCAAGCATAGCAGATGAATCCACAAAATATATCACATCAGAGAGTGTACAAAATATCTTCACTATCGACTCCAAAAGTATTGACGCAATAAAGAGGGAGGTGACCAGACTTCAGGAGAAATCCAAATTAGAAGGAGGGCTTAATGCGAAAGATCAATCAGATCTTGAAGACTTTAAAAAGTTTTTAAATGAAATCCATGAAATCCATGCAAAAATTGATGCGTTTCCTGTTATCGGGACAAGACAATATCTACAAGCCCTTGGTTCGCTAGAAGCTAAAAATATCAATCATGCGTATATTTTGCGTGATTCAAACAGTAAAGAACAATGGATTTTCAAACCCGAAATTTCTTCTTTTGAAGATGAAGCAACATGCAATCCCTCCAGGCTTGTAGAAAGAGAACATGCAGCATCCTTGGTGAATATCGATGGCCGATTTCCTATTCCCAAAACAGTCTATGTGGAAATGAACGGTTGGACTGGATCTGCTCAAATGTTTATAGATGGAGCGATCAATATGGACAGACTCGATAATGCCCCTGTCTCACGAGATGGATTGCACCGCTTAGTCATCTTTGATCTGCTCTTTTCTAATGAAGATCGTCATTCAGCAAATATTCTGTTCAAAAAAGAATCTGGAAGCAATGTATATGCACCCTATGGAATTGACCACGATAGTTGTATGCCCAAATATGGCAACGCCTTAAAACTAGACTATATTGCTTTGATATCTCAAGACGAGCAATTCAACCAAAATTTAAAACCACTTGTTTCAGAAGAAGCTTTGCAAGAATACGCAATGGAAATGAAAAAGAAAGAAATGCCTGAATCTGCTATTAACTGGATGATGGTGGCGGGAAGAAAAATTCGTGAAGATATGGATACAAGAAGTGCTAGAACAATCATTAGAGATCTAATGGAATCATGGGAAAGGGGACACGATGAAGATTATTAATTCTGAGGTCTGCTTAATGTAAGGAGTATGTATGACTAAGCTTTTAATGAGTCCTTCTAAAACTGAGCCGGTTGCAGAATTAATACCAGGAAAAGAAATTATCGTTAAAAATAATTTTCTTCTAAAACTGATTACCGAATCAGGAATTACTGTAACACCCGAGTTTAAAACTAAGCATCAGATGAAAGAATGGCAGATTTTCATCACGGACAATGATAAAGCCTTATTTGCAAAAGCCTTTGAAGAAGTTTATTTCGTTCATGGTTTGCAACAGCAAGGGTACTACTGGAAGGATAAAGGATAGGTCATTTAAAATTTATCTATAGTTTCAAAAGCCTTTCAATCCAAAATATGATAACGCGATGTGCAAGTTTTCCTAACGGAAAACTGCACATGTAAATTAAGCAGTAACGAGTCGTTCAAATTGTAACGGCTCTCCCTCTTGCTCTATACTTAATTTTACACATACTGTATGGGCCAGC
>NZ_JBFWIR010000091.1:0-9072 GCF_050255895.1 Parachlamydia sp. | reverse complement strand
TTAAGCTTGCAGAAGCGATACCACCCAAGTGGAACGTTCTCATCGTCAACTGCGTTCCAGGTTCACCAATGGACTGAGCTGCGATGATACCGACAGCTTCACCCATGCTGACCTGACGTCCATTCGCGAGGTTAACACCGTAACATTTCGCACAGACACCACGTCTAGTTTCGCAAGTGAGCACTGAGCGAATTTTAACGCTTTCAATACCAGAGTCGTCAATTGCTTCAGCTTGCAGAATAGTCAATGTATCGCCTATCTTAGCAAGAAGCTTTGTGCTATCTCCTGGAAGATAAACGTCATCACAAACAGTTCGGCCGAAGATACGATCCTTCAACGGGAGGAGTTCTTCTTGACCTTGCTTAATTGGGGAAACTTCAATTCCATTCAAAGTTCCACAATCTTCTTCTGTGATAATCACGTCAGAAGCAACGTCAACAAGACGACGTGTCAAGTAACCGGAGTCCGCCGTTTTCAACGCAGTATCCGCAAGACCTTTACGCGCACCGTGAGAAGAGATGTAGTATTCGTGTACAGTCAAACCTTCTCTAAAGTTAGAGGTAATTGGAGATTCGATAATCGCACCAGAAGGTTTCGCCATCAATCCACGCAAAGCACCTAACTGTTTAATCTGGGATTTGTTACCCCGCGCACCAGAGTCCATCATCATAAATAATGGATTTAACTGGGAGTCGTTAATTTCACTAATCAGCTTAAAGAGTTCCTCGGATAGTGTTTCAGAAACTTCTGTCCAAATACTAATTGTCTTAGATTGACGCTCACCATCTGTAATAATACCGTCTTCGTATTGCTTTTTAACAAGAGCAACACGTTGGTGGGCTTCCTCTAAAATCTTCTCTTTATTCGCAGGAATTCTGACATCGCAAACACCCATCGAAAGAGCCGCTTTAGTTGCTTCTAAGAATCCAAGGTTTTTCAAGTTATCCAAGAAGCGAACTGTCGCTTCCAAGCCCACTTTTTTATAGCAACGCATGACCAAGTCGCCCATTTTCTTTTTGGGCATACTATAGTTTTGGAAACCAAGCTCAGGAGGAACAATTGTATTAAACAATACGCGACCTGGTGTTGTTTCAATAATTCCATTTTCTGTACGCAGCCTAATTTTCTCATGAATATGTAGACCATACTGATCTGAACCTTGAGCACCTTTGCGGTCTTGACGAGCTTCAGAAGATGCCAATGCCATCAATACTTCTTGAGAATCGCGGAAAACACGTGTTTTATATCCGTGATCTTCTGGAATGTAAAGAGGATCGCACATTAAGTAATAAAGGCCCAAAGTCATATCCTGAGAAGGAACAGCAGCTGGACGTCCAGAGGATGGCAAGAAGATGTTATCAGGAGCCATCATGAGCAACTTAGCTTCTAGCTGAGCTTCTACAGAAAGAGGAACGTAAACAGCCATCTGGTCACCGTCGAAGTCAGCGTTAAACGCAGAGCAAACGAGAGGGTGAATACGAATCGCTTTACCTTCAATTAAAACAGGTTCAAACGCCTGGATACCAAGACGGTGCAAAGTAGGTGCACGGTTCAACAGTACAGGGTGACCTTTAATAATGTCTTCTAACACGTCCCAAACTTCTGGTGCATGTCTTTGAATCATTTTTTTAGCTGAACGGATTGTATAAACATATCCTAAATCTTTCAAACGTTTAACAATAAAAGGTTCGAATAGTTCAAGAGCCATCAATTTTGGCAAACCGCACTGATTGAACTTCAATTCTGGACCAACAATAATAACCGAACGACCAGAGTAGTCTACACGTTTACCCAACAAGTTTTGACGGAAACGCCCTTGCTTCCCTTTCAACATTTCAGAAAGAGATTTTAGAGGACGGTTTCCAGCACCCATTACTGGATGACCATGGCGACCATTGTCAAACAACGCATCTACAGATTCTTGCAGCATTCGCTTTTCGTTGCGAACAATAACTTCTGGTGTTTTAAGCTTTAAAATTGCTTTCAAACGGTTATTTCTATTGATGACACGTCTATACAGATCGTTTAAGTCAGAAGTAGCAAAACGACCACCATCTAATGGAACGAGAGGACGGAGTTCGGGTGGAATCACGGGAACACAGGACATCACCATCCATTCGGGTCTGTTGTCAGAGGAAAGAAAGCTTTCCACAATTTTCAAACGTTTTGCTAGCTTCATTCTAGCTTGTAGAGATTTGGATTTACGCAATTTCTCTTTCAAATCGACGAGGAGACCATGCAAATCTTCAGATTTCAGTAATTCACGAATCGCTTCACCACCCATCATGGTCACAAAAGCGTCTCTTCCCCATTTCTCTTGCGCTTGTCTAAGTTCAGCATCTGTTAAGAGTTGTTTTTTCTCCAAATCTGACTGACCTGGATCGACAACCACATGCTCTTCGTAATAAATAATGCGCTCGAGATCTGTAGAAGACATTCCCAAAACGTTACCAATACGTGAAGGCATTGTTTTGAAGAACCAAATATGAACAACAGGTACTGCTAAATCGATGTGTGCCATTCTTTCGCGGCGCACTTTTGATAGAGTCACTTCTACACCACAACGATCGCAAACAATCCCTTTGTGCTTAATTTTTTTGTACTTACCACACGCGCATTCCCAGTCGCGAGTAGGTCCAAAAATCTTTTCACAAAAAAGACCACCTTTCTCAGGTTTAAAAGTTCTATAGTTAATTGTTTCAGGCTTTTTAATTTCGCCGTGAGACCATTGATTCCGAATGACCTCATCGGAGGCAATCTTAATTGTCAGCTTGTCAAATTGCCCGTCTTGCTGATTATTTTCTGACATGCATGTCTCCTATATAAATTGGCCGTATGCACAGGCATTAAAGAGGCATTTATTTTTTAACAGTCGCGATGTGTGTCTATTTAACCACAGAGTGCACAGAGACTACACAGAGCTTTGCGGCTCATAATTTGCGGTAGTAGTTCTCTGTGTACTCTGTGACCTCTGTGGTGAATAAATTTCACACGTCACATCGTTTGATATACATTAGTGTTAGACCGTCTCTGTACGAATATCAAGGCCTAGACCTTGCATTTCCTTAATTAATACATTGAAGGATTCTGGAGTTCCGGATTGTAGGAGGTTTTCTCCTTTTACAATCGACTCATAGATACGCGTACGACCCGAGACGTCATCGGATTTCACTGTCAACAATTCTTGCAACAAGTGCGCAGCACCGTAAGCTTCTGCAGCCCACACTTCCATCTCCCCGAAACGCTGACCTCCCATTTGAGCTTTACCACCCAATGGTTGTTGTGTCACAAGCGAGTAAGGTCCAACCGCTCTTGCGTGGATTTTGTCCGCGACAAGGTGACTGAGTTTAAGAATGTAGATGTAACCTACAACTACGGAGCTATCGAATCGATCCCCTGTGCAACCATCATGTAGGTAAAATTTACCATCTGATGGCATCCCTTGTTTTTCCATCATTTCCCAAATTTTATTTTCGGGGAATCCTTCGAAAACAGGACTCTTCACATTGATTCCTTGTTTCTTTGCAGCAAAGCCAAGGTGGGTTTCAAAAAGCTGACCCATGTTCATACGTGAAGGCACACCTAACGGGTTAAGAATAATTTCGATTGACTCACCATTTGGCAAGAAAGGCATGTCAGCTTCTGGAACAATCCTAGAAACGACCCCTTTGTTTCCGTGGCGGCCAGCCATTTTATCCCCAACTTGCAATTTACGCTTTGAGGCTACGTAGACTTTCACTTGTCGAATGATGCCTGGATCAAGATCTGTATCTCCTTTACGCATGAATTCAACTTCAGTCTTATATTGCGTCTCAAGAGTTTGCGTTGCAATTTCATAGTCGTGCAAGAATTGCTTAAGTGCATTATAAATTTGATTGTCTGGCATTAAGAGATCTTCAACATTCTCTTTCTCAAGTTCTTCGATCAAATCTTGTGTAATCAGCATTCCCTCTTCAATAACCACTTCAGCAGTCTTACGGTGAACAATTGTTCCCGGTGCTGTTTCGTTAAGGAGGAGAGCTCCAATTTTTTCACGACGCTCAGTACGAAGTTCCGATTGCTTTTGTTTGAATTCTTTTTGAATATCTTTTAAGCGAGAAGCTTCTTCAACAAGTTCATCATCGGTTTTGGATAAACGGTCTCTGCGACTAAACACTTTTACATCCATGACCACCCCTTCTGTACCAGGAGGAACAGTTAAGGAAGCATCTTTAACATCCGCCGCTTTCTCACCAAAGATCGCACGTAATAGACGTTCTTCAGGAGCGAGTTCTGTTTCTGATTTTGGTGTAATTTTTCCGACAAGAATATCACCCGGTTTAACTTCTGCACCGATGCGGATAATCCCGTCTTCACCTAGGTTTAGCAACGCTTCATCTGATACGTTTGGAATATCACGTGTGATCTCTTCTTTTCCAAGTTTTGTATCACGTGCTGTCAGTTCAAATTCTTCGATGTAGATCGAAGTATAAGCATCTTCACGCAATAGCTTTTCAGAGATGATGATCGCATCCTCATAGTTATATCCAAACCATGGCATGAAAGCGACGAGTACGTTTCTTCCAAGAGCGACTTCCCCTTTATCTGTTGCTGGCCCATCCGCAATCACATCACCCGCTTTCACTTCATCGCCAATATTGCATAAAGGTTGCTGGTTAATGCAAGTTCCCGCGTTTGAACGCAAAAATTTCTTCAGGTAGTAAGTCTTTTTATCCAAACGGTTGTCTGTTGGAGAAATCACAATTTTCAGGCCGTCTACGTATTCAACAATCCCGTCTTCATGTGCGATCACAACAGCACCCGAATCGCGTGCAGCACGTGCTTCCAAACCTGTTCCGACAATTGGAGCTTGCGGTCTTAACAATGGCACACCTTGGCGTTGCATGTTAGAACCCATCAAAGCTCGGTTCGCATCGTCGTGTTCGAGGAACGGAATGAGCCCCGTTACAATTGAGACTAATTGTTTTGGGGAAACGTCCATATGCGTGATTTTAGAGGATTCAATCTCTAAAGGCTCACCTCTCCAACGCGCCCAACAAATCGGTTCAGCAAACATTTTGAATTCATCGAGAACAGCCGAAGCTTGTGCAATTACACAACGTTCTTCTTGGTCAGCTGTCATGTACTCAATTTCATCTGTGACAACACCTTCTCTCACGATTAAGTAAGGAGTTTCGATAAATCCAAATTCATTAATTTTTGCAAAAGAGGACAAGGAGGTGATCAAACCGATGTTTGGTCCTTCCGGTGTTTCAATTGGGCAAATACGTCCATAGTGGCTCGGGTGAACGTCACGTACTTCAAAGCCTGCGCGATCGCGATTTAAACCACCTGGTCCAAGAGAGGATAGACGACGTTTGTGCGTCAATTCGGCGATAGGGTTCGTCTGGTCCATAAATTGAGAAAGCTGTGAACGACCAAAGAAGTCTTTCAAAACTCCAGATAGGCCTTTCGCTGAAACAATTTTTCCTGGGGTGAGAGTATCTGAAGAGAAATCAAATAAGTTCATTCTTTCACGAATGATTTTCTCCATTCTCGCCAATCCAATACGGCATTGGTTTTGAATCAATTCACCAACTGATCTGACGCGACGATTTCCTAAGTGGTCGATATCATCGACATACGTATCTTCTTTGTTCTGTTTCAAACTAATGAGATATTTTAAAGCACCGATCACATCTTCTTTCGTCAATGTCACAGTTTTAAGCTGCTCATCACCAATTTCAAGACCCAATTTGGAATTGAGTTTATAACGACCAACACGTCCTAAATTGTAGCGTTTTGGATCAAAGAAAAGGCGCATAATCGCAGAACGTGCATTAGATAATGTCGCGGGTTCACCGGGCCGAATCTTACGGTAGAAGTCTTTAAGTGCGCTTTCGTATGAATCTGTTGGATCTTTGGAAAGCATTTTAATAATAGGGCTTGCTTCGTCAGCATCTTCTGCGATACGAATTACATCGATTCCGGCATCAATCATGCGTTTAAGCATAGCTGTTGTAAGTTTTTCACCCGCTTTTCCAAAGACAGTTCCACTTTCTTCATCGAGAACATCTTGCGCCAAAATTTTTCCAACTAAATCGGAAAGATCTTTGTCACTCTTCAATTTTATTTTGCGCGTACTGAAAAATTCTTCAATAATGTCTGCATTCGTTGAGTAACCTAATGCGCGAATAAATGTTGTTGCCAAAATTTTACGACGACGCTTTTTACGATCGATGTAAATATGAATCAAATCGTTTGAGTCAAAAGCACCTTCTAACCAGCTACCACGGTAAGGAATGATTCTAAAGGAATAAATCCAATTTCCGCGCATGTGGCGTTCTTGCTCAAAGCAAATCCCTGGGGAACGGTGCAACTGGGAGACAACAACCCTTTCAGCGCCGTTGATAATGAACGTTCCTTTTTCGGTCATAACAGGAATGGTCCCCATATAGACCTCTTCCTCTTTAATCCCTGTTTCATCCGTCAAACGAAACTTAACTTTCAAAGTTACGTTATAGGAGATTCCTCTTCTGATGCATTCATCAGGAATATATTTTGGAACTCCCAGGCTATATGACAAAAATTCCAGGGTCGTTTTTTCGTCGTATGACTTAATAGGAAAAATTTCGTTGAAAACTTCTTGTAAACCAATATTTTCCCGTTCATTTGGGAACAAGTTTGCTTGTAAGAATTGATTGTATGACTTGACTTGAATCTCAATGAGGTTGGGAAGATCAATAATTTCTTCCTTTTCAACAAAACTCACCCGATGCGGCGGCCTTTGCAACATGATGAAGGACTCCCTGGTATAGCTTGAATTAGGACATTGACCTTGGCAAAACTTTACTCACAGGTGAATTTGGGGGCATGCCTCCGTGTTCACTATCTTATTAAATGAGCGTTTGCAAGGAAATACTATAACAATTGAGATTTTCTTCTTAGCGAAGAAGATCTGAATTGGAACATTATTTATTTACGGGCTTATGGCCGTTTGATTAAATGCCGAAATCCCAGGATCATAGCTTTTTATGGCCATGATTCTGGGTTATTGCATACTAGAAGTAGATCTTACAGACCTTTCAAAGTAACTTTGCAACCAGCTGCTTCGACTTTCTTCTTGATTTCTTCAGCTTCAGCTTTAGGAGCTGTTTCTTTTATAACTTTTGGAGTTGATTCAACAAGTTCTTTTGCTTCTTTCAATCCAAGACCTGTGATTTCACGCACAACTTTAATTGCACTGATTTTCTTGTCATCAGTTACTTTTTCAAGTGTGATTTGGAAATCTGTTGATTCAGCTGCTGCTGGAGCTGCTGCTGCTGGCGCTACAGCCATAACTGCTGCCGCTGCTGCTGCCTTAACTCCCCATTTTTCTTCTAGGGCAGTTTTCAACTCCGCCATTTCTAAAACTGTCAATTGGCTGAGCTGCTCCACGAGTTCTTCTTTTTTATTGCTCACGATATTACCTCACTAAATTACTAAGCTTCTGTTAATGAATTGTTCTCGTCGTTTTCTTGCTTGCATTTGTTGTCTAAGCAATACACAACGCTTGTTACGATGGCTTCCATCACCGATAAGGTTTGCGACAGTGGTGCTTCGAAGACACTCAGTAACTGTGCTCTCATCTCATCCATAGATGGCAATTTGGATAATTTCTCAACATCTTCGCTGTTGTACATTCTTCCATCAAAACGACCACCCATTACATTAATGGTTTTGTTTTCGTCTTTGAATTTGAAGACAACTTTTGCGGTTTCGATGGGATCTTGACCTGCGAAGACAATTCCAATGTGACCTGGAAGAGCTTCAAGATCTAATTTGATTCCTACGCAGTCGGCAGCCTGTACTAAAACACGCTTTTTTACCATTTCCAGGTTTCCGCCAAGTGTTGATACCCTGCGACGGAAATCGGCAGCTGCGTTTGCAGTTAATCCCATGTAATTGATGATCACAAAGGAATCAAAATTTTCGATTTGCCCTTTGATTTCATCCAAAAGAAGTTGCTTTTCTTTTCTCATCTTTCACTTACTCCTTTATGATGAACCAACGGCTTTACGTAGATCGATTTTAAATCCAGGTCCCATCGTGGAAGAAATGACCATGGACGCTAGGAATTCCCCTTTAGCTGCCGCTGGTTTAGCTTTTTGCACTGCACTGAGAAAGCTTTGAATATTCTCTTCTAGCTTATCGAGTGCAAATGAAAGCTTCCCTACCATGCAGTTCACAACACCATGACGGTCGATTTTAAACTCAATTTTACCGGCTTTGAGTTCATTAATCGCCTTAACAATGTCGTTTGTGACAGTTCCGGCTTTAGGAGTAGGCATTAAGCCTCGGGGCCCGAGAACTTTACCTAATTTACCTACATCTCTCATCATATCTGGGGTTGCAATCACTGCATTAAAATCAGTCCAGCCCCCGTTAACTTTTTCAAAAAGTTCTTCGTTACCCGCGAAGTCAGCACCAGCAGCTAAGGCTTCTTTAACCTTATCGCCCTTAACAAAAACAAGTATTTTCATTAATTTACCTGTGCCATTCGGTAGTGACACAGTTCCGCGAACGCTTTGGTCTGATTTGCGAGGGTCAACGCCTAGTTTTAAAGAGATGTCAACGGACTGATCAAATTTGACCGTTGGGCATTTCTTTAACATCTCGATTGCTTCTGTAACACTGTATGTCTTGCGAACATCAAATGTATTTGCAATCTCCCGAATTCTTTTACTTGGACGACCCATTTTACCTTCTTTACTCGTTGACGAGTTCAATTCCCATAGAACGTGCTGTTCCTAATACACAATTTGTAGCAGCTTCTAGGTCGCTAGCATTCATATCTTGCACTTTTGCTTCGGCAATTTTTCTTGCTTGCGAACGTGTGATCTTACCTACTTTGTTACGGTTAGGAATAGCAGACCCTTTTTCAATGCCCATTGCTTTTTTAAGCATTTCAGCAACAGGAGGCTTTTTACAAATGAATGTAAACGTTTTATCATGTTAAACGTAAATCACTACTGGCAGGATATCTCCAGCCATCGCTTGTGTTTTCGCATTAAACTCTTTGCAGAACGCCATGATGTTGACGCCAGCAGTACC
>NZ_JBFWIR010000090.1:0-10854 GCF_050255895.1 Parachlamydia sp. | reverse complement strand
ACGAATCAAGTCAAGTTGCGGCATTTGAAATGGAAAAATGTTTCGAATTTGAAGCATTTATCTCAGTATAAAGCACAAGGTTATCACTACGTATCTTGTCATGCATGGTCAAGAATTTAGTAAGAGATTATTTTCATCCAATTGCAAAAATAAAATAATTTAGCTATTATTTCCTGAAAAATCACGAAGGATTGTTTATGAAATGGGTGACATTTGTTTTAATTTTTCTTTCTGCGTGTCAGTTCGCAACGGGATTTTCCGAGGATAGTCCTTTTAAGCACTATAGTATTGAGCAATTCTTAAATACAAAAAACTATGTAGGAGGAGTGATCTCCTTTGATGATTCAAAAGTGATCTTCTCAAGTGATGAAACCGGCATTTTTAATATTTACTCTAAGGACATTCAAAATCCCAAAGGGGAGTTAAAGTCCTTAACAGCATCTGATGACAGTGCTATTTTTGTCGTTTCGACCTTTCCTAAAGATGATCGATTTCTTTATACCTCTGATGGAGCCGGCAATGAGCTTAACCACATTTTTTTGTGGGAGAATGCGCAGTCTTCGCGAGATTTAACTCCTTATTCAGGAGCTAAAGCTGAGTTTATGGGATGGAGCCAGGACTTAAACAGCTTTTTCTTTTTGTCCAACCATCGAGATCCTAAATATATGGATCTGTATGAAATGGAGATAGAAGATTTTACATCAAAACTGCTCTTTAAAAATGAACAAGGGTTTGAGGTCGATTGTATTTCTCCGGATAAACGCTCTATTATTGTTCGAAAGATCATTAAAAATAACAACTATCAACTTTTTTTACATGATGTAGCGACTAAAGGGCTCAAGGCGATAATGCCTCATGCAGAGGATTTCTGTTTAATAGGTGCTGGATTTAGTCTAGATTCTAAAACCCTTTACTTTATGACAAATGAAAATGATGAGTTCTACTTTCTTTGCGCGTATGCTCTCGAATCAGGACATATTGAAATCCTGGAAAAGTATGATTGGGATATCAAATCTTGTTACTTTTCTCATTATGGGAAATATCGTGTAACGATTGTAAATGAGGATGGATGCGCTGTCTTAAAAGTCTATGATCAGGAAGCACAAAAAACCGTTCAATTTTCAGGAATGCCAGAAGGCAATATCACGCTAGCCAAGATTTCAAGCAGTGAAAAATGGATGTTATTCGGAGTGAATAATTGCGATTCACCAAATAATTTATATATTTGTCATTTGCCTGATGGATCCATTCACCCATTTACAGATTCTTTAAGTCCCGATATCGATCAAAGAAATCTCGTAAAGGGTGAAGTTATTCGATATCCTTCTTACGATGGATTAATGATCCCGGCGCTCTATTACAAACCCAAAATCATTGAGAGCGGCCAAAAGATTCCTGCATTAATATGGGTTCATGGTGGGCCAGGTGGGCAATCTTGTGTCGGATACAGTTCTCTCATTCAATATCTTGTGAACCATGGTTATGCTGTAATAGCTGTTAATAATCGAGGGAGCAGCGGATATGGTAAAACATTTTATGAGGCTGCAGATCGTAAACATGGTGAAGCCGATTTAGATGATTGTATCTGGGCTAAGAAATTTCTTATTTCAACAGGCTATGTCGATGCCGATAAGATTGGAATGATTGGAGGAAGCTACGGAGGCTATATGACTCTTGCCGCCCTTGCGTTTCGTCCCTCAGAGATGGCTGTTGGCGTGGATCTGTTTGGATTGTCAAATTGGATCAGCACTCTGAAAAAAATTCCCGCTTGGTGGGAATATCAAAGGGAGAGCCTCTATCAAAAAATTGGTGATCCGGAAAAAGATACGGCTTATCTTGAAAGTATTTCACCTCTCTTTCATGCAAAAAATATCACTAAACCTCTTTTGGTAATACAGGGGGCTAATGATCCCAGAGTTCTGCAAGCAGAATCTGATCAAATTGTCGAAGCTGTTAATAAAAATGGGACGCCCTATCGCTACGAAATTTATCAAGATGAAGGGCATGGTTTTACAAAGAAACAAAATAAGATTTCCTCTTCCAAAATTATTTTAGAGTTTTTAGATGAATACTTAAAGAAATCTATTTTTGAGGAAGAAAACTCCTAAGAGTTTTCTTTGTTGTCTTTTTTGCCTGAAATTTTTGTCCACAATGGTCTGTGATCTGAAAAAAGGAGCATTGGATCAAAGTGGACTGTATCTTCCGCAAGGTTTGCTAGACTAAGTTCTTGATCATCGGGTTCAAACATATGAACTCGATCCTTTAAACTTTTGCTTACCAGTACATAATCGAGTTCTCGTTCTTGTAGCTTGTGAGCTTGTCGATTGAGCTCGGTTGGCTTATCTGTTCGATATACCTCGAGATCTTGTTTTTGCTCTAAGTGAGAAAATATATTTAGACGTTCTATTTTTTCTGAAATTTCAGGAGTGAGATCCGAATTAAAGTATTCAGGATACGTATTGAAATCTCCTTGAATAATCACATTGGCATCTGGATACTTTTCTTTAAGTTTTGAAATACACATTTGGAGGGCGTTAACCACATCGAAAACCGATTCCAACTTATTTTCAGTGCTTGTGATATGATCTTTCAAATTTTCCCGTGGAAATTCAAGTTCGTAGCCAGGGATGTGGACAGAAAGAAAAATAAATGCTTCTTTCGTTTCTTTATTTTTAGCATACACTGCGACATTATCGTCTAGCTGTTGTGCATATGCAGAAAGATTAAGCGGTTTGCATTCTTCAAAGTGTTGGGTCTCAATGGCAATGGCTGTGTCCGAATTTTCAGAGGCCGCATGATTGTATATTTGCCTTGTTGCAAAATATCCAGGACGTGCGGATTCGAAGATTGAACTTCTTGAAGGGAGATGACTGCAGGTCGATTAGGTTGAGTGATCACTTTTTGGAAAAAACTTTCGGATAATCGATTTATAATTTTCTGAAACTGTTTTTCCAGAGGGGTAAGAAAGTCATTCACTGGTTTTTTTCCGTTCTCTTGGGAAAAATGCTTAAAAAGAGGTTAGCTAACTTAACATAGATGGGAATTTTAAATGGTTTTGGAAGTTGGTCTTTGTGATGAGTTGATAAATGGCGATATAGTTTAGGGAATATTTCTTTAAATTGTTTGGCTCCCTCTGTTCTTGACTCTTTTCTTTAAGGCTTCATGGAGTTTTGGTTCGTGATTTTTGATTAATTCTTCGAATTTAGGATTGTTAATGCGAGCTTCAAGGATGTCTAAGCCCTTATTAAAAACCAGCTCTGCAATAAGGGGATTTTGTGGGTCAAACTGTGGACTTCTTTCTTGCTCAAGAAGATAAAAAAGTTTTTCTTCAATGGCTTGTTTTTTTGGGCTAGCCTATCCAACTCATTAGACTCAGGAGGTAAGCCTTCCATTTGCTCAATATTTTTTTGATATTCATCAGCTAGAGAGCCAACTGTATCATTTCTCGAGGTCGGGATAGTATGATGAAGAAAAGTGTAATCCCTTTGATCAGCTCCAATATTCATGCCTAAGATGTAAAAATCGGAAGAAGAGCTCATCGAACCTCCTATAGTAAGCCTTTATTATAATATTATTTAATTTTTGGATGATTTTTTTATGATTATATCAGTTAAATACAAAAAACTAACGATATCAAAAAAACATTGTGATTATTCATATTTTTATTGAGCATAAATATTTTTTGAGATTAGTATCCTAAATTTAGCCAATATGGTGGGGAAGATACATGTTTAATCAGCAATTAATGCTTTCTGATGTGGAGATTCTTTTAAGGTTATTTCTTGCCGCAATTTTGGGCGGCATGATCGGCTTAGAAAGAGAGAGGGGAAGCTGGTTTGCAGGTTTAAGAACCCATATGTTGGTGTGTATGGGCTCCACATTATTTATGATCGTTTCACAATATGGTTTTAATGGAATTTTACAAAAAGAACTTGTTGTCCTTGATCCGTCGCGTATCTCAGCTCAGGTTGCAAGTGGAATTGGATTTCTTGGAGCAGGAACAATTCTGTTTTGGAAAAATGCCATAAGAGGACTTACAACAGCTGCTAGTTTATGGGCTGTTGCAGCCGTAGGTCTTTCTATCGGGGGTGGGCTCTACCTCGCAGGGGTTGGAATGACGATCATGATCTTTATTGTCTTGGCTGGAATCAAACCCCTTGAGAAAATTTTCTTTAAGAAAAAATTTATTAGCGAAATCAGATTTGCTATTGCACCGAAAATTTCACTTATTGCTTTAGATGAGATTTTACAAAAATCGGCTTTGCGTTTAGCCAATTTGCAAGTGGAAATTTTAAAAGATAAAGAAGTGATTCATTTATTTTTTTATTCTAATTTGGGTTCTGAATCTATTGTAATTATAGAAGCTCTAAAAAATTTACCTGGCATAGAAAAAATCGAAACCTATGAAAGCGATAAAGTCGATATACAAAGTGGTAGCAGCTCGTAAAAAATGAACTAAAATAATCAAAGGAATAAGAGATGAAAGCTATTGTTGTCAGTCAGTATGGGGATCCTGAAGTTTTAAGCTATCAAGATGCAGACATAGGTAAACCTGGAAAAGGACAGGTGCTCGTTCGATTAGCCTATGCTGGAGTTAATTTTGTGGAAATCTACCAACGAAGAGGAACGTATCCAAGAACGCTTCCATATATTCCTGGTTCTGAAGCTTCAGGAATTATTGAGGCAGTAGGAGAAGGGGTTGAAGACTTCAAAGTTGGTGATCATGTTGCTTATGTGCATCAACCTGGGGCTTACGCTGAAGCAAGTATTATTAATGCAAAAAGTTTGATTCCTTTACCCAGCAGTTTTTCTTTAGAGCAAGGTGCTGCATTCCCTTTGCAAGGCATGACAGCCCATTATCTGTTGCATGAATTTCGCAAGCCAAAGCAGGGAGACGTGGTGCTTATCCATGCTGCAGCAGGTGGAATGGGACTGCTTCTGGTTCAGTGGGCACGTCATTTAGGAGCGCGAGTCATTGGGACTGTTTCGACTGAAGAAAAGGCAAAAGCTGCCCGCCAAGCTGGAGCTACAGACGTTATTCTGTATAATGAAAAAGATTTTGCGGTAGAAACTAAACGTTTAACAGATGGTCATGGGGCCGATCTCATCATTGATGGGGTAGGAAAAACAACGTTTAAGGGAAATTTAGAGGCCGCGGCTTTGCGTGGTCATATCGTTATTTATGGGGCAGCAAGTGGTCCTGCAGAACCTATTCCCCCAAATGCACTAATGGTTCGTTCGTTGACAGTCTCAGGAGGTAGTCTTCCGAATTATTTACTTACGCGAGATGAAATGCTTCAACGAGCTCACTCAGTCATCAAAGGGATTCAAGAAGGATGGTTAAAGCTGACAATTGACAAAGTGATTCCTTTAGATCAGGCTGCGGAAGCTCATCGATTGCTGGAAAATCGTCAAACAATAGGAAAAATTGTTTTGAAGATCAAAGCATAAGTGCATCCGCGCGATGGCAAAACACATATGCAGTGAAAAAAAATGAGGGATTTTCTAGCGAATATCCCCATTTGTGTGCTTTAGCTTGATAATATTTAAAAGTCTAAATTAGGTTTTTAATTAGCGGTGCTTTTTTCAGAGTAGTTGTAAAGCCATCTTAAAGAAAATGGGGCTAATAATGTCGTAATCGTAATCACGAGAATGATAGCTGCGTACACGTCGCTCTTTAAGACGCCCGCATTAAGCCCGACATTCGCAAAAATCAAGCCAACTTCACCGCGGGGAATCATGGCAGTTCCAATGATAAACTGCATGATCCGTTTTTCTCCTTTGAGAAAAAACGCAGAAAATAACTTCCCGATGACTGCAACCAATACCAAAGAACCGGTTAATGCCCAAATGTACATGGACTGCCAGTTTACAGCTTTAAGGTCTAAAGATAGACCGATTGCCACAAAGAAAATGGGGGTGAATAAATGCACAATAGGTCTCATCTGCTTTTCAACGCGATGACTAAATTCTTTAGACTCGTGTAAAAACGCAGCAAATGGGAAAAAAAATTGTCTAGACAAGGCTAGTCCAGCTGCAAATCCGCCGAGAAGCTCTGGAGCTCCTAAATAATGAGCTGTCCAAGCAAATAAGAGGATGAGAGAAACGATTGTTGTAGGTAAAAGACCCGGAATGTCACTTTTTTCATCCCACTTTCTGATAATTTGTGAAACGGCTTTAGCCAATATGGGGGAGATAAAGAAAAAGAGGATAATGAAGAGTAAGACCTTCCCTGTGCTCAGTAAGTTGATTTCTCCACTGACTGAAAATTCATAAAGCATCGCGAGCAAAACGATTCCGATGATATCATCAAGAACAGCAGCTCCGATGATGATCTGGGCTTCCTGGCTATTTTGCTTTTTTAAGTCTCGCAGAACTCTCAAAGTAATCCCGATACTCGTAGCTGTAAGAGTGCTAGCAATGAAGAGACTCGCCAAAAGGGAGAAAGCGAATGAGTAGTAGCTAATTAAAAAGCCCAGTATAAAAGGTAAAACGACACCTCCCACAGCAACAATGAGGGCTTTTACGCCTGCTGAAGATAAATGACCGATATCAGTTTCAATGCCAACTTCAAAAAGAAGCAGGATTATACCGATCTGAGCCAAGAGGTGAATAGGATTGCTGATCTCAATTAATCCCAAAACACTTGGACCGATGATAATACCGGCGACTAATTCGCCAATGACTGAAGGAATCTGAAAGTAGGCTGCAACCTCACCAAACAACCGAGCTGAAAACAAGATTAAAACAAGCTGAATTAAGAATGTGTGTGCTTCCATATGCCACTTTATGTTCATTTATTTTAGTGGAAAAATCTAGCACAAATCCTACGTTCTCACTAGGTTGCCACTTAGACACAAGTAAACAGATTTTTTCTCAAAAAGCAATGAAAAAGGTTCTAAAGGCTAAAAGTGACTAATTCCTAAAGGTATCACGATATAATGAAAAGCTAATCTTTGTTCGAAAAAAATAAAAAAAAATTGGCTAAAACCTTTTTTACAACAATTTGGCATCTTAACTTAGAGATGCAAAATGTTCATATGAAATACCAAGAACATTCTTTTCTTAAATAGGAGATGGCTTCCGATCTGCTTCAAAATGAGTTGAAGCAGATGTAACATTTTTAAAGAGGTACAAGTGACGCAAACTATTTCTGCAAAAGTTTGCATTCATCAAAAACGAGAAATAAAAAATGTTTTGAAATTGGCTATTGGATATTGCAACGTTAATTACTAAAATTTTAACAAGTGTTGCTTTTGATTTTATGAGATGTGACCGAGTTGAAATTGGCTGCAATAAAGCTAATGTCAAAAGTAAAAAAGTCATCGAAAAGTGCCAATTTATTTTGGAGGGAGAGATTCGAAATTATTTCACTAATCCAACTTCTGAAATGTTAAACAATAGGTATTCTTCAGAAAGGACGTTTTTATTATATGGATTAGTAGTTGAAGATTTATCTGAATTATCTCGGTATCTGGAAATTAAAAAACATATAAAAATTGTTTGTTAGATAATTTGTTCTTAATATTTTTTCTGCCTTAATGTATAATAAATTAATTTATGTATTTTACTATGGGTAGAAAATGTTTCCTATTTCATGTTTAAGCCATTTTAATAAATGGTCAATTGAACTTAACTTGGTTTCCAATAAAGGTTGGGTCTATACCGAAAATGGAGTTGTTCCAAGTTCTGACAAACCCGCTTTATCAAAAGGCGAAATTCTAGAAAAATATTTATGTATTCTTCAGAAAGCTCCCATTTATAGTGTTGATGAGCAAGCCAGAAAAAAATTCACAACGGCTATAGTGGAATATGTTGATTCAGATAAGGACAAAGAAGCCTATCGAACCATGAAAAAAATTCAAGCTCTGATTGAAAAAAAAGAGCGATCCATAAGCAGGGATTTTTTTGGAAATGAGGCAAAAGCTTTAAATGTCATTCTTGATAAAAAGTTAGAGAACATTCAAGAAGCTGAATACTTTTTGCTATATGAACTTTTGAATAGAATCGCGAATAAGCGTTTATATGCACGTAGCTTTTATCAGATAGCGGCTATTTCTGAAAAAATTAACGAATTAATGAAAAAGAGCCCTACCAATCTTAAACTGATATTAATTGGTGATTCAAATGTAAAAATTGATCTATATATAAATGAACATTTGTTATCGATTGAAGATTATTCTTTTTTCCTTTTTCTTCAATTTTGCTTCCATAATCCTAAAAGGGAAAAAAATGATGAGTTATTTAAAGAAGTCATTCAAAAGAAGGCAGAATCATCTGATCACAATTTTAAACATTATTTACATGCCTTCTTGTCCATTTGCATCATTCAGGAATTAATGGGTAAAAGAGCTGAAGTGATCGATGATATGAACGATCTTAATGAACAGATAACTGCATTTTTTGAAAATTCCAAAATTGAAGAACAGGTTCTGAGGGAATATTTAAAATTATTTGATTGGGATGCAAACACTTTTAAAGTGGATGATATCGTCTTTGATCTTTTTGGAAATCAAAAATTCGGAAGGATGGCTAAAGAAATCTTCGAGTGTGCCAAACCAATTGCACCTGTACTAGATCAATGGTACACAGCGATGTATGAAAAAACTGTGCAATATCAAAAAATACATCCAAATTTGCCTTTGCCTGTTGTATGTGCTGAGACATTTGTTTCTAGCAAAGATTTTATTAGCCAAAATGACCTTAATTATTCACTTTTATCAAAAATTCAGAAATGGGAAGCTGATGCTCAAAGATCTTTTCAAAAGCCAAAATCTCCTTCCAAACAATCTGCTTCCACGGCAAAGCCTCCTCAAAAAAAGAAAAAGAAAAAGAAAAAGTTAAGGCAAACTTCTTTTGTTGTTCCAGAACATGAAGAGACTCAAGAATTTGAAGTTTCTGGTACAAGCTCAAAAATGTTTAAAGAAAAATCCACGGAGATTACTGCCCCTGCTCCTGTTATTTCGGAAAAATCAATCCGTCAGCAATTGGAAGAATCCTCCTCTTTTCGTGTTGCTTCCCGTGTGACAGATTGGTTTGATCAGACAAAAAGTCACCCGATTCTCAATGAGGAAAGTCTTATCGTTCATAATTTTGCTTGGGCTGCTAATGAAGTGTTATGGTTATTTGGCATGCGCTATCCGCGAGAAAAAGCTCCTCAAATCTATGAACCCGCTATCGCCTTGCTTTGCCAGGTTGAACATGGCTTGTTTTCAAGGGCGCAAACTTTTCGAGCTACAGTAACGTTTGAGCACAAGATCGAAAAGGAAAATGTTTTCAATCCTTCTTTTAAGTATGATCCAGCATGGATTTCTTACCATAGAGCTCTCACAAGACGTCCTCAAGAACAGGAAATGGTTGAGGAATTCATTGCAAATGCAAGAGATCAGTTCATTGAATTTCCTGTGCTACCATCTCAACGCTTTCACGTTGAATTACCTTCAGGAGTACTGAAAAAGATCTTTCCTGATGGAAGTTATATCGAGTCTGTAACTGGATCGATTGTAACGATTCGCGATCCTAAAAATGATGTTGGTCAAAAGAAATGCCGGATACACTTTTTTATTGTACGATAGGTTTTCAAATTTTTTTCGATAGCTTTAGATATAGCGACAGAGGTGAGATTTTATTTGCAGGCCAAAGAAATGCGTATTGTAAGATAGGCAGAGATTAAGGTCTTTCCAAGTGCAAGAAGGGGGATTTCACAATTTTTTATAAACGCTTAAACCCGCTTTAACAGCCGCAAAAGTACCAGCTACCAGTGGAGCTAATGTACATACAGACGTCATTAAACTCATGCCGAATA
Organism: Parachlamydia sp.; assembly: GCF_050255895.1. Classification (NCBI taxonomy): domain Bacteria; kingdom Pseudomonadati; phylum Chlamydiota; class Chlamydiia; order Parachlamydiales; family Parachlamydiaceae; genus Parachlamydia; species Parachlamydia sp. The sequence goes on along the minus strand of NZ_JBFWIR010000090.1, from coordinate 1,049 downwards.
TTTTGAAAGCCGTCGACTCAACAGCTTTTGTTGGCCCGAAAATGATTAGATTTGTTCCAGTGACGATTGCTTGTACTGTAAAGGCTGTTATTCCAGCGTAAGAGAAAGAAGTTACTGCGCTCGCTAAACCAACAAATGAACCAGCAGCTATGGCTGCTGTGATTTTAATTGTTTCAGATGCAATTTTTCTTACGGTTTTCCAGTTGCTTGTTTGAATAAAGGGCGTTGGTGCGTGGACTAGAGTGGCATCATACATAAACTTTCCCCTAAATTTAAATAATCATAGGCATTTAAGCTAATTCTTAGCTGCATTTGTTGATCAAGTCAAGCAAAAATACGTTTCCAGATAAAGCACAGGGATCAAATTTTATTGCAGACCATAGTGAAAAAGTTTATGAAATATAGAGAACAAAAAAAACTTTTCACTATCTCAACTGCAAGAAAAAAAATGTTAAAAAGAATTATAAACTTCTTTACCAACTTTAAATGCCACAACAGAGCCTAACACCAGTGGTACGAGATATGATCAAAAGTTGTGTATGAGGTGAAAAAAAGAGAGCGCATCCTTAAAATGTTTTTTACTACAAAAACTAAATGGGAGTGCGCTCATGGAAGATTTTCGCTTTTCTTCAGAAAAATGCCATCAACAAATGAACAAAATAATCCTCTCGAAGAAATTCTTCGCAAAGGAGCTCAAAAATTGTTACAGCAAGCTATTGAATTTGAAGTACAAGAATATCTGGAACTTTACAAACAATCGAAAGAATCTACCCATCAATATCCTGCAGTAAGAAATGGTTACTTACCAGAAAAAAACATTCAAACCGGTCTTGGCCCAATTGCAATTCGCCAGCCTAGAATAAGACATAGAGACGATGGCAAGTTCACAAGTGCGATTTTGCCACCTTATTTGAGAAGGACCTATTCCTGCTTTGTATCTTAAAGGAATATCCACCTTGGATTTCCCGAAAGCTCTAGAGGCAATTTTGGGAGAAAATGCTAAAGGGCTATCACCTACAAATATCGTTAGATTGAAAGATTCATGGACA
>NZ_JBFWIR010000089.1:0-11059 GCF_050255895.1 Parachlamydia sp. | reverse complement strand
GGGCTACGGGCCCAACTGTATTAACGGGAGCTACGGGAACTACAGGTTATCCAGGTTCTACAGGAGCTACAGGACCTACAGGTCCAATAGGAGCAACAGGCACTACGGGAGCTACAGGTCCAACAGGGCTGACGGGTGCTACTGGAGCAACAGGTGCTGCCGGTGTTACGGGGGCTACGGGCCCAACAGGATTAATGGGAGCTACGGGTCCAACAGGTGATCCAGGAGCTACAGGACCTACAGGTCCAATAGGAGCAACAGGCACTACGGGAGCAACAGGTCCAACAGGGCTGACGGGTGCTACTGGAGCAACAGGTGCTACCGGTGTTACGGGGGCTACGGGCCCAACAGGATTAACGGGAGGCACGGGTCCAACAGGGCCCACGGGCGTTACCGGTGCAACAGGTGCTACCGGAGCTACAGGTCCGACTGGAGCCACAGGTCCAACAGGCCCAACTGGAGCTACAGGTCATAATGATCATATTAGTAATTTTGGCACTAATGGAAGCACCTTATTAATTGCAGTCGGAAGTCCAATCCCATTTAACGGAACAGCAGTAACAAGTGGAACGTCGGTTACTCAAACTAACTCGACTACATTTACTTTTAATGCGACAGGTCACTATTTAGTGGAGTTTACTGCTAGTTCAACTCTATTGAGTTTATTGGCAAGCACTCAAATAGAATTAAATGGTTCTCCAATTGGACCGACTTCTAGCTTAATTGTAGCTGGATCGCAAATGACAATTGTTACAATCATTCCTGTAACAACTGTAGGATCGACTTTACAAGTTGTTGTATCGGGGTTGGCATTAACGTTAGCTGCAGGTAATTCCTCTGCAATTAACATCATTTTGTTAAGCTAAGATTCGACGTAGCCCGATTGGTTCGGGCTGCGTTTATTCCACTTATTGATTAGTTCTGCTGTTGGATAATAAAAGTCTTGGGAGAGTTCGAAAGCTTCTAGGGGCGCAGCTAAACCTGTTATCTGTTCTAGCGTTTTTCGATCTTGAGCAAGAAGTGCTGCTTGCACCGTTTCTGGACTTGCTTCCCCCTTTTCATTTTTTAAAGGCGCAAAGCAATCCTCTCGTTTATACAAAAGGCCTTTTACACGTGTTGCTTCCGGAAGAAGATCAAAAATAAATGTTTCAAATTTCCAGGCGTTCGGTGTGCTTGAATTGACGCTTTGTCCATCTGGATTCAAGTATTTTGCCGATTTCCAGTTAGCATGAAGCGGTAACGTTTTTCCAGATTCGGCATACTGTTTAATGAAATCCATTGAAAAACAAAATAGGCTAATATTTGCGCAAGGATGCTTAAACTGTCCACTTGGCAGTCGCTCATCCCTTTCACTTGCTGGAATCTCAGTGTATTCAATCACTTCTGTTTTGCCATCTCTCTTAACAATGATACCGACTTTTTCCTCAGCATGTAGGCGAGGGATACATTTAATCGTGATATCTAGATTTTGATCTGCATGAAAGCCAATCAGTTCGGCATCAAAAGGATCTGCTAATGGATTATCAATCAACACGTAATTGACCCACCGAACACCCTTATTGTGCCATTTTTGCCAGGTCCCACTTTTATAGAAGTGAATTAGGGACATGCCGTTTCCATCAGGTCCTAAAGCAATATGATCGGGTTCTTCCAAGAAGAGAGATCCCTCTTGATTCAGAAAAGGGAGCATACCTTGAGAAAAAAAGGAAAGTTGGTGAGAAGAAAGGCCAAAATTGTTGTGGTTGGTAAAAAAAGTTGTCGTTTGTTGATGATTCAACGGGGAAGTCATAATTGCTATTGGGAGGGTGACCCCTAACTGCTTTCCCGCGGCTAACGTTTTTTCAGCAAATAACTGAAACAAGCTTTTATGTTTGATAGCGGAAATAGGGAACATCCCTTTTGGACCGTCCATTTTAAGACGAGTACCTTGTCCTCCTGCTACAATGATACATCCCACTTTGCCTTCAGAAATGAGATCTTGTCCTCGATTTTTGAGAATCGGATTGCCTGCTTCCTCGTAATCATTAAATGCAGTTAGAGAAGAATGGTTCTCTTGAAAAGGAGACTGAATCACTTTTTTTTGCTTAAGAAAAATGGGGATTTCGATTTCTTCGATTTGTTTTGCGAGTTTTCTTTGGGATGCTTCTGAAAGATTATCCCAATTTTTCAATAAATGAAGTTGATTAATCGAAGCGAGTTTTTCAGATAAAGAAGGTTTTTCCATATTCATATAATAAATAACCAAGCAAATGAGTGCAAAAAATAAAGTTATAGTCCGTATACGCATTATGCTACGCAGCCCCATTGTGATTAAAAAGGAATTTATTATGTAGCAAATTTGATAGTTGGTTGAATTAGCAGAATAGGATGAGTCAAGTTTTTCTGCAAAGATAAAAAAATACAGATGTATTTTCATAATGCATATTTGTAAAGTTTTTTCAGTACTACTATTTAAACTTTTGTCAAAAGTGCTTTATTTCCAGGTTGTTTGTTCTGGTTAATGTTAATTAATTTATAGAAATAGTTTTATGTGTGAGTAAAATTTGAGATTAATATGTAAATGTATTATAGCTCTAAATAAAGTGATTTATTAATTTGGGAGGTCCTATGAAAAAATATCTATTTGGATTTTTTTTACTTATAACAGTAGCATCTCTACAAAGTGATGAATCGAATGATAACGATAATGAGATAAATTTTGAATGTAATGGTGAGGTGCAGGTTGTTCCCCGTCGTTATCCTTGCCGTGTTTATGCACTCAGACGTTACGATTCTGATGGAGAAATTCGCTATACAGATACTTCTTGGGCAGGCAAGCGAGAAGATGATTTTTATGATAGTTTGACTCGTTAAGGATCCTTTTCTAAAACGGATCATTTGACCTTCCTGGCCGAAACTAATGTAACAGAATGTTGCTTTATTTCTTTTTTTTTATTAATCTTATTCGATAAATCATCGATTATGATTAAAAATTAGAGAAGAAAATGAGAGCATTTAAGCAGGCCCAGCCTGTGGAACTGGATATTGTTGATTTTTCAAAAAAAGGAAATGGAAAAGGTGTTTTAAAACGAGAAGATAAAACCGACCTTTCCATCGAAGTACCTTTTTCTATTCCAGGGGACCGCGTTAAGGCTTCAGTGCTCTTCAAAAAGAGAATGAAGAAGCAACAAGGTAAGCTTGAAGAAGTAATCAAGGCAGCGCCAGTTCGTATTTCTGCAAAATGTGCTCACTTTGCAACTTGCGGTGGATGTCGTTGGCAGCAAATGGGATATGCAGAACAATTGCGACTCAAAGAAGAAAAAATTCGCGCTTTATTTAGTGCTATTTTAACTCCTGATGTCCAGTTTTTTCCTATCATTCCTTGCGATGATCCTTGGCAGTACCGCAACAAGATGGAATTCTCTTTTTCGACAGATTTATCTCAAAATAAATATTTGGGATTAATCATGGATTCAAGCCGAGGAAAGGTTTTTAATTTAACCGAATGCCATTTAACCAATTCTTGGTTTGTAGATGCTTTAAAAGTAACTAGAAACTGGTGGGAGTCTTCTAAGCTCGATGCTTATCACCATTATCGCAATACAGGATCTCTTAGGACTTTGACTCTTCGCGAAGGGCAAAGAACGGGAGATCGGATGGTTATTTTAACTGTATCTGGAAATCCAGATTATGCTTTACACAAGAGTGATTTAGATGCTTTTGTGGCTGGCTTGCGCGCGAGCATTGAATTAGATCGCCCTGAATGTCGTTTGAGTATCTTTTTAAGGATTCATCAAATAGCAAAAGGAATGGCTTCTCAATTTTATGAGATGGTCCTGTATGGCCCAGATCAAATCCGAGAAAAGCTCTATATTCAAAGTCAATCCGAAGAGCAGCCGGTTCCTCTAGAATTTAATATAAGTCCTTCCGCATTTTTTCAACCGAATACGCGCCAAGCCGAACGGCTATATTCGCTTGCACTCCAATTATCCTCTATTTCTACACCCATTACTGTATACGATTTATATTGTGGGACTGGAACATTAAGTATATGTTTATCAAAGTTTGCAAAGACTGTTGTCGGAGTTGAGATTTGTCCAGAAGCTGTCTTAGATGCACGATCGAATGCAGCTAAAAATGGATGTTCTAATGTGCATTTTTTATGTGGCGCAGTGCATGAGCAATTAACCAAAATTATAGAAGAAAATCTTTTTCCTCTACCCGATTTAGTTGTCGTCGATCCTCCTCGAGCAGGTTTGGATCCACATGCTTTGCAGCACTTGATTAAATTGAGTCCAAAAAAAATTTTGTATGTGTCATGCAATCCCCTCACGCAAGTCGATAATATTTCGAATTTAATTTCTCAAGGATATCGTCTTGAGGCTATGCAACCAGTGGATCAATTCCCCCATACAATCCATATCGAAAATATTGCTATATTAACAAAAGATGAAAATTAGAAGTCTGTTCATAAAAAGAAAAAGAAGTGTAAAATAATCCCTGATTCTATGAAAAAGTCAAATTTCACTCCCGAAGCAGAATTTGGAAGTGTTAAAAATCCGCAATGAAATTTCTTTTTTAGTAGATAAAGCATAAGATATATTTCTTTTTATGAAGGGAGCTTAAGTAGAGAATTAGGAAAAACCATTATGTCATCACTCAAATTTACTGTTCATAAATCTGCAGCTAATTGCCAGGCACGTACGGGGCTATTAAAGACTGCTCATGGCGATATTGAAACACCAGTCTTCATGCCTGTTGGAACTCGAGCCGCTGTCAAAACATTGACCAATCAGCAGTTAATCGATATTGGAGCACAAATCATTTTAGGAAATACCTATCATTTGATGCTTCGACCTAATATGGATATTATGGCAAAAGCGGGTGGTTTGCACCGGTTTATGAATTGGCAACGGCCGATTTTAACCGATTCAGGAGGATTTCAGGTCTTTTCATTGGCTAGCTTAAATCAGGTGGCAAATGAAGGAGTTTATTTCCAATCTCACATAGATGGTTCACAGCTTTTTTTGGGACCCACTGAAAGTATGCAAATTCAAAAGGTGTTAGGTGCTGATATTGTGATGACATTTGATCAATGCTCACCATATCCATGTGAAAGAAGCAAAATGGAGCAAGCTTTAGATCGCACACATCTGTGGGCAAAAGTTTGCCGAGATTTTGAGTTGCAATCCTATCAAAATCTTTTTGGAATTGTTCAGGGTGGGGTTTATCCTGATTTACGCCGCCAATCAGCTGAAATACTAAGCAGCTTGAATTGCGAAGGGTATGCAATTGGGGGATTGGCAGTGGGAGAGCCGAGTGACATTATGAATGAAATAATTGAACATACTGTCCCATGCTTGCCCAATGACAAGCCGCGCTATCTGATGGGAGTGGGAACACCTCGTAACATCATTGAAGCTGTGATGAGGGGAATTGATATGTTTGATTGCGTGATGCCTACGCGCAATGCTCGCAATGGGACTGCCTTTACATGGTCAGGGAAGGTGACAATAAAAGCTGGACGCTATGCGGATGATTTCTCTCCTTTAGATCCGGAGCTCGATTGCTACACTTCTCAATTTTCCAAAGCCTATATTCGACATTTACTGAATGTCGATGAGATTACGGGATTAACTTTAGTCTCCATGCAAAATTTAGCCTTTTATCTTGATTTCATGGCTAAATTGCGGCAAGCTATCCAAAATGATACACTGAATGAATACTATCAAAAAATCTGCGCAATTTATCCTAACTAGCGCGCTAACCCGAAGGGAATTCTCATGAAAAAGCTCCTTTATTTTTTGATCATGGCTCAGATGATGGTAATGGAAACTGGCTTATTAGCTGTCGGAGAAGAAGATCTTCCCCCATCTAGAGATCAAAGTTTTTGGCAAACACTCGTGATGATTGGTGTTTTGCTTATGTGCTTTTATGTCATTCTATGGCGTCCTGAGCAAAAACGCAGAAAAGCGATGGAAGAGCAACGCAGTGCCTTGAAAAAAGGTGATCGTGTTGTCGCGATGGGGATTGTTGGGACAATCGATAAAATTCTGGAGCAGACGGTCATTCTTAGAATGGTGGACGGCTCAAAAATTGAAGTTATCAAAGCAGGTATTACAGAAGTTCTTTCTGGAACACCTGGCGAAGACATTAAAGATGTAAAAAGCGATTAAATATGTTTAAGTGTGGATGTAATCAACGTTGCTAGATCAATATCTGTTGAGTGTTCTTTTAACGTTTTTTGAATCGCTTGTTTGGCTATGGCCTGATTATAACCTAAATGTGTCAGTGCATTCAGCGCGTCTGTAATGGTTTGACTCTTTTCAGAGAAAGGAGTCGCGGTCACTAATTCGGCGGCTGGATGTACACCAATTTTTAATTTATCTTTCAATTCTACAATTAAACGCTCGGCTGTTTTTTTGCCTACGCCAGGCACCTTGGAAAGGGTGGTGATATCTTGGCCTTGAATGGCGGCGCTTAATAGTGTGGATGGAAGATGGCCAATCAAGGCGATTGCCGTCTTGGGCCCTATTCCGGATACTGCAAGCAAAATTTCAAAAAGCTCTCTTTCTTCAGCTGAAAAAAAACCGTATAGAGTTTGGGATTGCTCCCGAATCACAAATGAAACATACAGCTGCACATTTTGTCCAATTTGCGCCAGCTTTCCAAAGGTGCTTGTTGGGATAAATATCTTATATCCGATCCCACTAGTTTCAATAACCGCACAGGTGGGGGAAGAAGAAATTAGCATCCCTTTTATATAATCGTACATTATAGGTCCTTTTGAAAATTAAAGCTCGGAAAAGGCTTGTTTGTTTTTGTGTGAATACATGTAGCATAAAGTTAGGGCAAGCGCATCCGCAGCATCGGGAGGTGGCAATTGATTCAGCTGAAATTGACTTTGAATCATGGCTTGAACTTGATGCTTGCTTGCATGGCCATATCCAACAGCCGCCAATTTAACCTGAGTGGGTGAATATTCGTAAACAGGAATCTGACGCTTTTTGGCAGCAATAATGATGGCCCCTCGCGCCATTCCTAATTTAATTCCACTTTGTGGATTGGCTTTACTTGCAAATTGTGTTTCGACGACAAGCGCATTCACTGTGTGTTGTTCCAGCAAATGTGCAATGCTATCATAAATAATAAGATAGCGATCACTGAGCTTGAGAGAGGAGGGGGGTCTAATACAGCCATAGTCGATAGCAGAAAAATTAAAACCATCAAAAGAGGCGATTCCGTACCCCGTAATGTTTGTTCCAGGGTCGATTCCGATAATTTTCAATGTCTTAGTCAAAAAAAGTATCTCGATGTTTAGAAAATGTGTGATCTTTTAAATCAAAAAGTGAAGGTTGTACCGTTTCTTGAGATTCATGGCTAAATGAGAGCGGGATATTTTTTTCTGTCACTGATGGAGGGAGTAGAGGGGATCCAATCAGAGCCTCCATATTTTTCAGAATGGTTTGCATTTGATTGTGCTTCATTTCAATGGCTTTGAGTTCGTCATTCCGTGGTTCTGCTTTTTGCCATTTTTCGTGCATTTGATGGTACTGTTGTTCCCACTTTTTTGCCTGTTCCTCCAAATGACTTTCGACTTCTTTATGGGAATCGACTTTTTGTTGAAGCTCAACAATTTTTTCTTCGTAATGAAGATGGATTTTTTCCATCTCATGCAAATTTAATTTTTGTTCTTCGTAGCGTTCCTGACACAAAGAAATTTCTTTTACTTTTTTAGCTAGATGCAGCTCTGCAGTTTGTAAGCCTGCTTCAAGCTCTTGCATATGCGCTTGTGCGAGAGTTAGAAGTTCTTTATCTCTCTGTTTTTCATTTGCTTGGGTTTCAACTAGTTGTTGAACGTTTTCAAATTGAATATTTTTCTCTTTGAGAAGTTCCTGAGATAGCTCTAACTGAGATTTGACTGCAAGATGAGCTAGGGTAGCTTGGTCAACATGAGATTGTAACTCGACCAATTCTTCTTGCAGTTGGATAAGCTTTGCATCAATTTCTTTGCGCTGCGCTTTCAGTTGCAGGGAACATTGCATTTCTTTTTGATAATTGGCTTCTAATTCGGTTTTCACACGATGGATTTCAGCAACCTCTTCGCGCAGAGTACGAGCAAGGTCTTTATGTTTATCGAGGTCTTGCTGGATTTGGTGTGCTCTTTGGACGGCATGGTTCTTTTCTGTTAAAGCTTCTTGCAAGAGGTTTTCTTTTTCTTTAAGCTCTCTTAAATTTTGCTGAAAAGATTGATTTAGCTCGTTTTCTAACCGATTTTTTTGAACATTTTCACTGTGAAGAGTTTGTATCTGTTGAGCTTGTTTTTCGGCTTCGAGAACGCGATTCTTTAATGTCGAAAATTGATCGCGTAATGCAGATACTTCTTCTAGGGCCTCTGCTTTAGTTTGCTGTTCTTCTGAGAGAAGAATCTTAAACTGTTCTTTCTCATGGGAGAATTCTTGGATATATTCCTGAGATTTTTGGTAATCTTCTTTGAGTTGTTGTGCTTCTAAATTGGCTTCTTCTAATCTTTCTCTAAGAAAATGGATTACTCTGTCTAATTGTTCGGCATGCTTGTGGCTTACTGCTAAGCGTTCTTCAACCCCATTTTTGTCTTTTTGTGCATGTGCTTTTTGAAGCTGTTTAAGTTGACTATTTTCTTCTTCAAGCAAGGCGAAGCTTTCATCGTAATGCTCTAGTTGCTGAAGTGCGAGTTCAAGCTTTTGTTGGATTTCCAATTGCTCATTTTCATATTTTATAACAAGCTGCTGGAGAGAGAGTAAATTCTTTAATTTGGATGCATTACTTTCTTCATCTTGATCTAAGCTAGGACGTGCCTGTTCAAGATCATAAACGCGCTGTTTTTGTAGAGAAAGGTCTTCCAAGAGACTTTGTATTTCTTCTTCTGTATATGTTTTTTTACTCAACTCTAGACTCCATGTAACGTCTGCAACTTTTTGGAAAGATAAGGATTTACGCATAGAAGATCAATCGAAAAGGAACAGAAAGGGGAGTTGTTCGATTTGGCTAATTTTGTTAAGCTTATCTTTTTTTTCATTATTCAGGAAACTTTATGTCTATTATCGATTCCCAATGGCCTTCTGAAACTCCACACAATATCATTATCCGGATGCCAAATTGGTTGGGTGATCTTGTTATGGCAACCCCTATTTTGGCTGATTTGCGACATAAATGGCCAGAAAGTAAGATCACAGTCATGTGTCAAGCTAACGTGGCGCCTCTTCTAAAAAATGACCCCCATATTGATGAAGTTTTTAGCTATCATCGTCCAAGTGGATGGATCCATCGTAGCCAACATCTTGCGATTATAGAAAAGCTACGTCAGGGAGAATATGATTTAGGCCTTTTACTGACAAATTCTTTTTCTTCCGCCTGGTGGTTTTGGCGTGGAAAGGTGCAAAATCGGATTGGATTTGAGGGAAATTTACGTCGTTTTCTATTGCAGAAGGCTGTGCCTTTTCCAATTAATCGAGAATCTCAACATTTAGTCATTACTTATAAAATGCTTTTGCTGCCGTTGGGGATTCCAGTTTCTAATACCGTTCCCAAGCTTTATGTGACAAACCAAGAGAAAAACAATGCCTTAGAAATTTTATCGCGCAATGGTTTGGATTCTTCTCAGCAGATTTTGATTGGGATTAATCCGGGGGCTGCTTATGGTTCTGCTAAATGTTGGCTGCCAGAACGATTTATTGCAGTCACTAAACGCTTGCTAGAAGATCCTAAGGTTACAATTTTATACTTTGGCGATCAAGCGGGAGCTTCGCTTGTCCATCAAATTTGTCAACATTTTCCAGAGCGTGTGCTGAATATGGCAGGAAAGACATCTATTCGAGAGTTGATGGCACTCATGCAGGAATGCGCAGTTATTTTGACAAATGACAGCGGACCGATGCACATGGCTGCAGCATTAGGCATTCCCCTAGTGGCTCTATTTGGATCCACAAGTCCCATTAAAACAGGGCCTATGCCTCAAGGAAAAGTGATTCAGCATCCTGTGGAATGCTCTCCTTGCTATAAACGGGTTTGCCCGATAGATTTTCGATGCATGAAAAAGATTGAAGTGGAAGAGGTCTATCAAGCGGTTCGACAGCAAATCCCTCATAGAGAATAAGTTTTAATGGAATTTAAACAATTTGATAATCCTTCCCTGCATCGATGGTTTTTGGAGCATAAAAGGGATCTTCCTTGGCGAAATACATCAGATCCCTATGCGATTTGGGTTTCTGAAGTCATGCTACAACAGACTCAGGTTGCTGTTGTAATTCCATACTTTGAACGGTGGATGACCCAGTTCCCTACGATTGCAACCTTGGCGGAAGCTCCATTGGATCATGTCATTAAAGCTTGGGAAGGCTTGGGTTACTATTCTCGGGCTCGTCATTTACATGAAGCCGCTCAGTTTGTGCTACTTCACTGGGAGGGTCAACTACCCGATCGTGAAGAGGACTTAAAAAAAATCAAAGGTCTTGGTCCTTACACAATTGGGGCAATTCTCAGTTTTGCTTTTCACCAAAAAAGAGCGGCCGTAGATGGAAATGTGATGCGTGTGCTTACACGCTATTTTAACATGACTGATGATATCAGCAAGCCCAAAACTGTGCAGATGCTTCGCCAAATGGCTTTATCGATTCTCCCTGAGGATGCCCATTGGATCACCAATGAAGCTTTAATCGAACTTGGAGCGACAATCTGTAAAAAGAAGGCGGAATGTCAGGCTTGCCCTTTGAGCTCTTCTTGCTTAGCCTATCGTTCTGGAACAGTATCTGAGCGGCCCGTTAAGTCTGCTAAAGTCAAAGTAGAAAAACTTTTTCGAATGGTTCCGATTATTCAATATGAACAAAAGGTACTTGTGAAAAGAGGTAAAAAAGGGGAGATTATGTCAGATTTATATGAATTCCCTTACTTTGAAAAAAATCTTGAAAGTATTCATATTCAAGAGCTTAAGTAAATAATCTCGCATGAATTCAGTCTAAATGTCACACACATTTTTTCTATGGATGCCGTTACACATGGATTTACGCTCTTTCACGTGACACTATTTCCAGAATTATTTCAA
>NZ_JBFWIR010000088.1:0-11205 GCF_050255895.1 Parachlamydia sp. | reverse complement strand
CTAGGGCCCAAATTGGCTATATGGCACAAAAATTTTCTCTCTACGGAAATTTAAGCGTTATGCAAAACCTGCAATTTTTTTCAGGGATTTATAATCTCACAGGTACATATCGAGCTGAAGCTGTACAGAAAATGGTCGACACATTTGATCTAAAACCCTATCTCAACGTTTCCGCAGATGAACTTCCTTTAGGTTTTAAACAGCGCCTAGCCCTATCTTGTGCTGTGATGCACAATCCAACTGTACTTTTTTTAGATGAACCCACATCCGGTGTAGATCCAATTACTCGCAGAGAATTTTGGAATCACATCAATGGGCTTGTTGAAAAAGGGGTGACAGTCATGGTGACCACTCACTTCATGGATGAAGCTGAATATTGCGATCGCATTGGAATGGTGTATCGCAGTCGTTTGATTCGTTTAGGGTCACCGGATGAGTTAAAAGACATTGTAAAAACAGATCATAACCCTTCACCTACTCTTGAAGATGCTTTTATCGAATTGATTAATCGGTACGATCAGGAGCATGCTAAATGAATGAGGCTGCGCAAATAAAAAAAGAAGGGAGTATCAGGCGCATTAAAGCTCTTGTGATTAAGGAATTTTTTCAGATCATCCGAGATCCAAGCAGTATTTTGATTAGCTTATTGCTTCCTATGATCCTGTTGTTTCTTTATGGATTCGGTGTTTCTCTTGATTTGAATCATTTGCGACTTGGTTTAGTGTTAGAAGAAACAACCGTTGATGCCATTAGTTTTGCTGAATCGCTTAAAAACTCTCCTTATTTTGAAGTGAGGATGGCAAAAGATCGTCGAAGTTTGGAGGATTTAATCATTGCAGGTAAAATCAGAGGCATTGTCGTTGTTCCTTCCTATTTTTCTGCTTTTAAAAAACGGACGGATCAGCCCGCACCCATTCAAGTCATTGCGGATGGAAGTGAGCCCAATACAGCTGCATTTGTGCAAAATTATGTTTTAGGTGCTTGGAACATCTGGTTACAACAGGAAAAAATTAATCAGAATCTTAAAGGTTTACCTCTAGTTAACCCTCAGCCAAGGTTTTGGTATAACGAAGAGTTGATTAGTCGAAATTTTTTAGTTCCCGGATCTTTGGCCATTATCATGACGTTGATTGGGACTTTGCTTACCGCTTTAGTTGTCGCAAGAGAATGGGAAAGGGGGACAATGGAGGCTATGATGGCGACACCAGTGGGCATTTACGAATTACTGTTTGGTAAATTAATTCCTTATTTTTTTTTAGGAATGACATCTATGATGATTTGCGTTGCAGTGGCGGTTTTTTTCTACAATGTGCCATTTAGGGGATCGTTTTTGTTGTTAGCTCTCGTTTCGGGTGCTTTTTTATTTTGCGCGACCATCTTGGGATTATTAATTTCTACACTCAGTCGCAATCAATTCATCGCATCCCAAATCTCCATGTTTGTGGGGTTTTTGCCCGCATTTATCCTTTCTGGTTTTATCTTCGAAATTTCGAGCATGCCTTTTGTTATTCAACTTGTAACTTATATTATTCCAGCACGCTATTTCGTCTCTTGCCTTCAAACTTTGTTCTTAGTAGGAAATATTTGGAGGCTAATTATCCCTGATTTGCTTTGTATGTTAGCTTTTGGATTTATTTTATTAATGATAACGGCCTTTAAAACAAAAAAAAGATTGGATTAGCATGTTTGGGCGTATTCATGCATTGATTATTAAAGAGATTTTGATGGTTTGGCGAGATAAAAAAAGTCGGGCTGTTTTAATCGTGCCCCCTCTTTTTCAATTGTTTATTTTTGCTTTTGCGGCGACCCTTGATGTAAAAAATGTATCGATAGGTATTTTAAATCGAGATTCTGGAAAACCTGCGTTTGAATTGGTGCAACGCTTCAAAGGAGCACCTACATTTAAAAAGATTCATTACTTAGGCAGTGTTGAGGAAATTACGCGTGTGATTGATTTGCAGGAAGTAATGATGGTCCTTCATATCGATGATCAATTTTCGCGCAATTTGTATGCAGGGAAAGAAGCGCCTGTTCAGCTCATTTTCGATGGACGTAAATCGAATACTACACAGATCGTACAAGGGTATGCTTTGAACATCATCGACCAATTTAGCCGCGAGTTTTCCCATGATCAAGGCTTTCATGTGCAGCCGACAGTGCTTGTTACCCGCAATTGGTATAATCCTAATCTTCTTTATTATTGGTTTAATATTCCCAATCTTTGCGGTGTGCTGACGATGGTTGTAACGGTCATTTTGACAGCTCTATCTGTCGCTCGTGAAAGAGAAATGGGTACTTTCGATCAATTGCTTGTTTCTCCAGCGCAACCATTTGAAATTCTCATAGGGAAAATGTTACCAGCGATTATTATTAGTGTATGCGAAGGATCAGTCATTATTGCTCTTGCCGTTTTTTTCTTTCAGATCCCTTTTACCGGGTCTTTGCTCTTATTATACTTTAGCTTACTAGTCTTTGTTAGCTCAGTAGTGGGTGTGGGACTGTTTGTATCTTCGCTTTGTCAAACACAGCAACAAGCCGTTCTAGGTAGTTTTGTATTTATGTCTCCCGCCATTTTATTATCCGGTTACGCAACTCCCATTGAGAATATGCCTGGCTGGTTGCAAACCATTGACCTCGCCAATCCGTTGAGCTACTTTTTAGTCGTCGTAAAAGGCATCTTTTTAAAGGACATGCCTGCCTATCTCGTCTTTCAAAATACGTGGCCAATGGCAATTATTGCAGTTTTTACCTTATCTGGAGCCGATTGGTTCTTTAGAAAACGATTAGAATAAGTGTGGGCTTATGAGAAATTTTTATTATTATTTATTAAGTCTATTCTTGTGTGGGTGCATGGTGGGACCAGATTATCGGCCACCTATGAACTATGTGCCGGATCAATGGACGCCTTTACCATGTCCACAAGAGGTTAATCTGGAATTTTCCCAAGAACTGCCTCTTTGTGAGTGGTGGGAAGTTTTTGAAGATCCTCTTCTGATTGAATATATACGAATGGCAGCCCTGCACAACAATGACATCAGAGTTGCTGAAGCGAATGTTTGCCGAGCAAGAGCCACGCGCATGGTGGCTGCTGCACCATTATTTCCACAGCTTTCGGCTGATTTCAATGGTTCTAGAACCATGTTTAGCAAAAATGGGCCTCTCTTTCAAATCCCTGCGCCAAATGCACCTACGACACCAGGTGCTACGACACCCAATGCCCAATTTACAATTCAAGTTCCCCAATTTCAAACCCTTTATAATGCAACTTTGGACATGACATGGGAACTCGATCTATTTGGAAAGACAAGACGAAACGTGGAATCAGCCGATGCGAAAGTCTCTGCATCCATTGAGCAAATGAACGATCGCTTAATTTCTGTTTTTGCTGAGGTTGCCCGCAATTATCTAGAGGCAAGAACGGCTCAGGAAAAGATTAGCTTGACAAAGGAAAATATCAACGTTTTGGAAAAAAGTGCAGATATTATTGGAAGAAGAGTCAAGGCTGGATTGAGCAATCAATTGGATCTTGAAAGAATTGAAGCGGAGGTCGCGCAAGTTTATGCGACGATTCCTAATTTTGAAGCATTGCTATTTCAAAGCATCTATGCACTCTCCGTTTTGACAGGCAATTTACCTGAAACGCTTGTGGCAGAATTATTGCCCTATCGATCGTTACCTCCCATCCCGAGTGAAGTGTCTATTGGAATCCGTTCAGATATCTTGAGAAGAAGGCCAGATATCCGGGCAGCTGAAAGGCAATTAGCCTCAGCGACAGCAGATATTGGGGTTGCCGTTGCCAATTTTTTTCCTACAATTTCTCTATTTGGAGATGAAGGATTTCAATCTTTAATGTTCAGCAATCTTTTTCAAGGCGCAAGTAATACGTGGTCATATGGCGGTGATATTAACCTTCCTATTTTCCAAGGAGGAAAACTTGTGGGGAACTTGCGTGTTGCTGAAGCATCTGCCACAGCTGCCGCTTATACATATCGTCAAACCGTTTTGCAAGCATTGCAAGAGACAGAAAGTTCCATGGTGACATTTTTGGAAGATTTAAAAACCATGCGACGTTACGGTGATAGTGTTGGACGCAATGAAAAAATTGTGCAACTTTCCAATGAAAGATATGTGAAAGGACTCGTGAGTATAACAGATTTGTTAGATAGCGAAAGGCAGTTGATCTCCATTCAACAAAACCGTTTAGATGCTGAGAGTGCAGCCCTTTTGGATTTAGTTCGTCTTTACAAGGCGTTAGGTGGGGGGTGGGAAACTTACTTTTCTGAATGCAGGCATTAATATTAACGTTTGCTTATTTGAGGGGAATTTTTTATGGTTTGCCTGTTAAACGAAAGGATCATCTATGTCACCTCTTAGCTCCATCAATAAATGTCTGAACTTTATTTGCTTTCCATGGAAAAACAAAAAATGTACAGGCAAAAAAATAGCTGGATGGATTGCTTTTTTCTCCATTGGGTGGATATACCATCCTTTAAAAGCGACAAAAAGATGCTATAAAAAAATTAAAACCCTTGATAAATCTTTTACAATATGGCAAAAAGTATTTTCTCAGGATTCGATAACGAAAACATTAGCATCTTTTAATAATCCCCATGTAGCCGATCAAATTTATGGCATTTATATCACAACCAATGAAACTAACTTAGCAACGATCTATCAAAAGTTAAGAGCACATTCACGACCTAATCATGGGGCTAAAACCATCCACATAGGTTGTGCAGCATGGTATAATTTTGATATGATGGTCCAAAGAAACTCAAACTATGGATTGATTATTGATTTTAACCCACAAAATGCCAAATTTATTGAGAAAACAATGGAGATCATCCAGTCATCAGGGACCCGGGAAATCTTTAAGCAGAAAATGATTCATTACTTGAATTCCTTGCATGGAAAACAGAGAGAATTATTTTTTCATGAAGATCAACAAGGTTTGCCTACTGATCGGATAGAAAAAGAGTTGTCTCGTGAAGGCAGTTGGCTTGAAAATGAAAAATCCTACCTCTTTATTCAAAAGCTTGTGTCGAGAGGAGCCATTATTCCTATTACAGAAGATCTTTCTCATTATGAAACATTTGCTAAAATAAGAAACACCTTAGATCGTCATGATATTGTGATAGATACTCTTTACCTAAGTAATGTAAGCAATTTTATTGCTGAAGATCAAAAAGCATCTTTCACAAAGTCTGTTAAACAGCTGTTGAACAAAGAAGCTCTATTTATCAATTGTCCAAAATTCCTTTATAGGTCTACAGGACATGTGAAAACGTTACAGCAACAAGCTTATCTTGGAAAAGAAATTCTTGAAAATTCTTGTGAGACAACAAAATTATTTGAATATATTTTATAGAAGCTCAATACCTAGATGATAATCTTTGATTAATTTTTTAGCTTTTTCTAACTGATTGCTTTCGGTATAAGATGTGACAATTTTCCTAAAGAATTTTATATAGATATAGGAGAACGTTTTTCTTTCGGTTTCGATTTCATAAATGATTTTTGTTAAATTTAGGGCATTTTTTAGATCGCCATTCTTTATAAACATGTCGAACTTTTCTTCCAAGTATGTATTTACGTGGTAGTCCCTGCATAAAAATTGGGGAGGATTTTGCATGTAAAATTCTTTTAAAAAAACTTTCGCTATTTCTAGATTGCCTTTCTGCATTAAATCGCAAAAAATTTCACTTGCAATAGAGGATCTAGGATAGATGTTTTTGGTACTCCCCATCGTTCTTTCTACCGGATCCGTGGCTATCTGGATAAGCTGTGCAGCTTCACTTAAGCGATTTGCTTTTTTAAATGCTTCGTACAGTTTTTGGCATCTTTCATTTTTGACGATTGCATTTTGCTTTTCCGCATCTAACAGCAATTCTTCCAGGTCTTTGTGTAAGGAAATTAAATCGAAGAGGTTCTTAGATAGACATGCAAAAGAAAGATCTATGGGATCTCTGTCTTCAATAAAAAGCTTTAATTGATCAAGATCAGTTTGTTCAAAATTTTTTAAAATATTGATCAACGCTCTTTCTAAAACAAATATATTTTGGAAGTAGTTAAAAAGCATTTTTTTGTTTAACTCATTGATCTGATCTGATTCATTCGGATATTTTTTTTTATTCACTTTGTCCGAAATAAAGGAGATGAATTTTTTGATTTCATAAAATTCGGCCGTGAGACTTAGCTCTCGCCATTTTTTGTTTACCAAACGAGTTGTTTTGATCTCTTTAAGGAATGTAAAAAGATGAAGAAGAGTTTCGTTAGGAAGTATGGTTTCAATATTTATTACCAAATTATTTTGAAGCGGATTTAGCTCAATAGTCATTTTTGTGCTTTTAGTAAAACTAGATATGTTAATAAGATTTGCAGGCTTTATTATGGATTGAATCGGATTTAAATCAATCTGACAATTTGTAAAAGTAGAAGTGAAAGATGGAGAGTCTCATGAAGGCATCCTAAAAAATGTTTTTAGGATGCCTGGAAGGGGTGTTTATGCTTGTGCCTTTTTTGCTAGAATATGGCGTAATACGTAGGGTAAAATCCCCCCATGAAGATAATACTCAATCTCTATTGGAGTGTCTAACCGTAAAATTAGTTGTGCTTTTTTTATTTCATTGCCTTTTTTAATTTCTAAAGTGACTTCTTGCTTACTTGTGATGTGATTTTCAATTCCGATTAGCGAGAATGTTTCATCGCCCGTAATACCCAAGCTTTCCCAACTTTCATCAGGTTTAAATTGAAGAGGCAATACACCCATTCCAATTAGGTTGGTTCGGTGAATCCTTTCAAAGCTTTGAGCGACGACGGCTTTAACACCGAGAAGAGCAGATCCTTTGGCGGCCCAATCGCGTGAGCTGCCCATGCCATAATCTTTTCCCGCAAAGACAATTAAGGGAACATTTTTCTCTCCATAAATTTGACATGCATCAAAAATCGGCATCACTGTGCCTTCAGGCATCAATTTTGTGAAACCACCTTCCTTATCACCAGCCATCCGATTGCGAATCCGCACATTTGCAAAAGTTCCACGTACCATTACGTGGTGGTTTCCACGGCGGCTTCCATAACTATTGAAATCTTCCTTTTTGATTCCTAAGGAGAGTAAATATTTGCCAGCTGGGGTATCAGCTCCTATGGATCCCGCAGGAGAAATATGGTCCGTGGTGACTGAATCTCCAAAGAGCGCGAGGGGACGTAAATTTTGCAAAGGTATTCTAGGGGGAAGCTCTGTAGTAAATCCATCAAAATATGGAGGTTTTTGGATGTACGAGCTTGTTTCGTCCCACTCATAAACACCCCCAGAATTGACTTGGATATTTTGCCAAATGGGGTTGTCTTCTAAAATGCGTCCATACCTGTTTTTAAACATGCTTGGATCGATGCTTTTAGCGATTGTCTTTTGAATTTCCTCTGTCGAAGGCCAAATGTCTTTTAAAAACACGGGATTGCCGTCTTTTCCAATTCCCAAGGGTTCTTTTTCAAAGTCGATATCTACTCGCCCCGCAATAGCAAAGGCAATTACAAGAGGAGGAGACATCAAAAAGTTAGCTTTAACAGCGCTATGGATTCTGGCTTCAAAATTTCGGTTTCCACTTAGCACACTGGCGGCAATTAAATCATAATCTTTGATGGCTTTTTCAATGTTATCGTCGAGCGGACCGCTATTTCCAATACAGGTGGTGCATCCATAAGCAACAAGTTGAAAGCCGAGTGCATCAAAGTACTTTTGGAGATCTGCTTTTTCAAAATAATCTGTAACGACGCGAGATCCTGGAGCTAAGCTCGTTTTGACCAAGGGGTTGACCTTAAGTCCTTTTTCTACTGCTTTTTTAGCAAGTAAACCGGCCCCTAGCATAACACTTGGATTGCTTGTATTTGTACAACTTGTAATGGCGGCAATGACGATGGACCCATGCTTTAAAATGATGTCGCATTTTTCAGCTTCGCCATAGCCTGGATCGGTAATTGCAGAATTAAAAGGGCGGTTTGTAACCATCTCAACTTCATCCCAGGCAGGTTCTTCTTTTTGTTTGGTATCAAGCACATAAGTACCTCCGGTGTCATGAGGAACGGTTATGGAAACTGTTCCGTTTGAATGCACACCGACCGCTTGTTGGAGATCTTCATCTGTTTTTCCGTAACCGCCATTTTTAACTGGGGTTTTGATGATTTCGAGGAATTTGCTTTTAAGATTGATCAGATCAATGCGGTCTTGAGGACGTTTAGGACCTGCTACAGCGGGTTTAAGGGAAGAAAGATCAAGTTCTAGAACTTTCGTAAAGTCAATTTCCCCCTTTTTAGGTACACCGAATAAATTTTGTGCTTTTAAGTACTCTTCGATAAGGGTGATGTCTTTTTCATCTCTCCCCGTTAAATGGAGATATTCGAGCGTTTTTTCATCGACTGGAAAATAACCCGTAGTTGCACCATATTCGGGAGCCATATTTCCAATAGTGGCTCGATCTGCAACCGTTAGGCTAGCTGTGCCTTCACCGAAAAATTCGACAAATTTTCCTACTACGTTTTCTTTGCGCAATAATTGTGTAATGGCGAGAGTCAGATCTGTGGCTGTTACTCCTTCTGATAAGCGACCACTTAAGTGAACGCCGATGACTTCCGGAAGTTGTAAAACGTTTGGCTGGTCTAGCATGGCGCCTTCTGCTTCAATTCCTCCAACGCCCCAACCCAAAACACCGAGTCCATTAATCATTGTTGTGTGGGAATCTGTCCCTACAAGGGTGTCAGGACTAATGATTAGAACGCCATTTTTTTTGTTAACAAAGACAACTTTGGCAATGTGCTCTAGATTGACTTGGTGAACAATTCCAATACCTGGAGGCACAACTTTGAACGTTTTAAAGGCTTGTTGTCCCCAGCGCAAAAATTCATATCTTTCTTGGTTCCGTTCGAACTCTACCTTTAAATTAAAATCGAAAGCATTTTTTGTTCCTGATCGATCGACTTGTACAGAGTGGTCAATGACAAGGTCTACGGGGACTTCTGGTTCAATAAGAGTGGCATCTAATTTTCTTTCTGCAACAGCGTCGCGCATGGCTGTTAAATCCACTAATAATGGAACGCCTGTAAAATCTTGCAAAATGACTCTAGAAACTACAAAAGGGACTTCACCTTCATAAGGCCCTTTTGCAGACCAATTGGCTAACCTTTCAACGTCTTCTTTTCGAACTCTTTTTCCATCGCAATTTCTCATTAAAGATTCCAGCATAATACGAATACTAATGGGCAGACGACTAATCTTTGCAATCTTTTGCTCTTCTAAGGCAGGTAAGGAGTAGTAATAACGTTTTTGATCGTTATTTAAGGATTTTAAAGTCTTAAAAGTGTCGACTAGGTTGGGTTGAGACATGTGTCCTCTTGTGGTTATCTGATTGAAAAGATAGAGATGAAAGAAAACGCCTTTTTATTCAATGATTTTATTGACAATAGACAAGCATCTTGATACTAGAAATAAGTATTCTTTTCAATGCACTCTTTTAAAAGATTTAAACTTAAGGAAACACATGCTAAGAAAAATTTGGAATTCAGTCAGTTTTAAAGTGATTGCTTTAGCCATCTGCACCATTCCGTCAAGTGGTTTTAGCTGCACAGATTTTTTGCTAAAAGCGGAAGACCACACCTGCATTGTTGGACGCTCTTTGGAATTTGCCCAAATTCTGCCTACACGTGTACAACTTTTTCCAAAGGGGGAACAGTTTCAAAGTCCTGCACCTAACAATCAAAAAGGCATGCAATGGACCTCCAAGTATGCTTTCGTTGGCATGGTGATTTTGCCTTCAAAGGCTATTTCAGATGGATTTAATGAAAAAGGATTTTCCGTAGGAGCATTATGGATGCCTGGGACAGAATATCCAGCAGTTTCCTTGGCACCGGCTGATACAATGATCCATTTTGCAGATATTATGGCATGGTTATTGGGAAATGTTGAAACGGTCGAAGAAGCCAAAAATGCTCTTGAAAAAATGCATGTTTATTCGGATAAAGTTGCAGGCTTTTCGATAATTCCACCTGTGCATTTGTCGTTGCATGATGCCAACGGAAAAAGTGGGGTTGTTGAGTTCATTAAAGGCAAAGTCAATATTTATGATAATCCTGTCGATGTTTTAACAAATGCGCCTGAATATCCTTGGCACCTAACCAATTTGAGCAATTACATCAATCTTTCTCCAGTTAATGCCGGAGAATTAAAAATAGGCAATGCCGTGATTACCGCTACGGGACAAGGAACAGGTTTTCTAGGTGTTCCAGGGGACTGGACGCCTCCTTCACGTTTTGTACGCACGGCTCTTTTTAAGAATGCGATGGGTGCCCCAAAGACTGGTAAAGCAGGAATCAATGCGGCTTTTCACCTCCTCAATACGGTGGATATCCCTTATGGAACAGTCCGCGAAAAAGAAAGTAACAGTGGCGATTTTACGCAGTGGATTGTTGTGAAAGATTTAACGAACAAGAAATTGTACGTGCGCACCTATGGAGATCTCAACATTCGAGAGTTTGATTTTTTAAATGGAGACCAAAATTCTCAAGAAGCCAAGAAAGGGATTGATTTGCAGACTCAGGCTCTTTGAGAAAAATGGGCATCTTAAAATTAGTTTTTGATTTGTGATGCTTATATTTTTTACACTGGCTTTAAGATGAGTCACAAAAGACATGTAGACTTGCATAAAAAGACACATACGATTTTTTTATGGTCTCGTCCCATGAATTGATAATGCCTGGTGGTTTATTTTTGCCTTTGGGTTTTATATTCTCTTTTTAAGAGGTGTAACGCCTGCTTGGATTGAGATCATCAAATCAACCCCACCCATTTATAATCTCAACTCTTGTATTAGCGTTGCCAATGTGTAAAACAGAAAAATGGGCGATGTGATGTTCATTTTCTCCAATGTAAATATTTTATGACAAATACAAAAAACAGAGAAAAATATTGATTACTATTTTCAATTTTAATATAACCCATCTGTTTTATTCATTTTTATTTTGAAGAGGGTGACATGAGATCTTTTCTAAATCTACTAGCCAGCCTAATTTTTCTCCTTAACCCCTTAATGGCAGAAGAAGATCTCACGCCTGAACCCTCAAACGAAGTGGTTAAAATTCCCCGCTCAACGACGGATGACAGTGATGGCCGCATTTCTTTTGCCAACCTTTTAGGCCTGCCGAGTGGAATCGTTG
>NZ_JBFWIR010000087.1:0-11727 GCF_050255895.1 Parachlamydia sp. | reverse complement strand
CGGTGCCCATCATGGATCATGATAAGTTCTTTATTTCCATTCTCTAAAGCACCTATCAGAACCAGAACACAGGGTCGATCTTCTTCTAAACGAATGTTAAAATAAATCCCCTCCGCCCAGATATAAACATACTTTTTTGCGGATAAATCACTTTTGAGCCCCTTTACGAAGAATTTCTTCGAGAGGATTATTTTGTTCATTTGTTGATGGCATTTTTTCTGAAGAAAAGCGAAAATCTTCCATGAGCGCACTCCCATTTAGTTTTTGTGGTAAAAAACATTTTAAGGATGCGCTCTCTTTTTTTCACCTCATACACAACTTTTGATCATATCTCGAGTTTCCTTTGGATGAGACGTTAGCAGTTTTACTTAAGGCTAAAGAAAGATTTTTACGCGAATAAATTGATGAAAACTGAAACTTCCATCTTAAAATAAACTATAGGCTTAGAAAGGGAGTGAGATGGCCATTGGCATTGAATTCGGCTCCTGAGTAGGCGGTTATTTTCTGTAACCGCCCGAGACTGTTTTCCTTAACTATTGATATTCAGAATCGTTGATCATAATAGTAAAATCTAAATCGTCGTACGATAAACTATCGATTGATATCAGGTATGGCATTTCCTCTATATCAACAAAAACGCCTTCTGGAGTACTCGAGAATTGGCTTGGAGAAATATAAATTCTTTTCGCTTCTTCTTTAGTGCCTGCTTTGTTGAATTTGTCTACGCATAAAAAGAATAGATTTTTCCTATTCTTATTGTTGTCGTCGCAAAGTCCATTCATTATCATTCCCGTTCCTGTCCCAATCATCATACTGGCCATTTGATAGCACAATGGTGCTGCAATAGGGGCCGCGAGGCCGATAACACCAACAAGAGGGGCACAAGCAATAAAAACACAGCCCACAACAATATATGAGTTAATGTAAATTTGTTCATCATTTTTATGCTTTTTCTCGATCAAGCCCTTATGCTTTTTTTAAATAAAAATTTATAATTTCTTGGGTCGATCGGAAGCTTTAATTCAGCTACTTTATTTCTAAATAGATGATACAAATCGTCTGATGAAATGCGCGTTCCTGTTTGCTCTTCTGCAAAGGACTTAAATGATTGTATAAAATCCTTAAGATCTTCAACACTTGTTTTGTTGGAAAAAGATTCTAATTCTTTTATAAGTTTTTTTAATTTTCTTGTGGGATCTAATTTTTTTATAAATCCTTTCGAAAGTTGTTCACCTTCATATGAATATAAAGGCGTTATTGATATTGTTGTAAAAGCTAGCAAAGCGATATACGAACAAGCGTTATAAAAAGTATTACGAGAAAAGTAATTGGTATAAAACATTTTAATTTAACCTTCCAGTCAAAATTGAATCCAAGCGAATATAAAAACGAAAAAATACACACATTTATTGTCCATCCAAAAACGAGAGGCGCAAGCACAAATCTAATTAACGTTAATTTCATTTCAGAGCTCATATGAACCACTTTTTTATATGTTTAAAATAATTTTCGCTATTTCTACTCTCTTCATTTTCATCTTAACCATGTTAGACTCCTTTGAGTTATATTTTTTTTGAGAACCTAATGACGGCAATTTAGCAACCACGCTTAGAAGCCATAATTTAATACAATCATCTTACTAGCAATTAAGATTGTTCAAGTAAACATAGTATGTAAATTAAAATATTTACACTCTGTTTTTGTCGCCAAAAAGCTTATGTGCTAGTCCGTGAGAAAAACCAGATTTTAATGATTGTTTTTTTGCTTCATCGTTAGTACCAAATATTAATTCTTCAATTTCGAGTGTCAGTTCCCCGAACGGTATTCCAGGCTTAGCGTAAAAGAGCGTATTTACACAACACATTGCAAATCTGAGAATATTTTTGACTAGGTATTTTTATCAAAGTCCATTTTTTAAATCAAATTTTTTTAATACGAAAATCACTCTCTTTTCCCTAAACAGAAGAATTTAAGTGGAAGTAAACCGTCAGGTCACCTACAATTTTGGTTTACGAAAAAAGCAAACATTTCTAATTGATGACATTTGAGTAGACGTATGATTATTGGAGTGCCAAAAGAAGTAAAAAATCACGAATATCGCGTAGGATTGACTCCTGCTAACGTAAAAAGATTAAAGTTAAAGAACTCCAAGATTCTGAATTCGCTCTCATGCATGAAGGACAAACGCTTTTTTGCTATCTACACTTGGCTCCAGACCCCGTACAAACACGTCATCTTATCGAAAGAAAAGTGACTGCAATTGCTTACGAAACCATCACAGATTCGCATGGTCGTCTTCCTTTATTAGTTCCAAGTGAAATTGCAGGTAGAATTGCGATTCAAGTGGGCGCTGTCGCATTGCAGCTGAATAATGGTGGAAAAAGATTCTAGTTCTTTTATAAATTTTTTTAATTTTCTTGTGGGATCTAATTTTTTTATAAATCCTTTCGAAAATTGTTCTCCTTCATATGAATATAAAGGCGTTGTTGATATTGTTGTAAAAGCTAACAAAGCGATATACGAACAAGCGTTATAAAAAGTATTACGGAAAAAATAATTGGTACAAAACATTTTAATTTAACCTTCCAGTCAAAATTGAATCCAAGCGAATATAAAAACAAAAAAATGCACTGATTTATTGCCCAACCAAATACGAGAGGCGCAAGCACAAATTTAATTAATGTTAATTTCATTTCAGAGCTCATATGAACCTCTTTTTTATATGTTTAAAATATTTTTTTGCCGCTCTCTTCATTTCTTTCTTTACCATGCTAGACTCCTTTGAGTTATATTTTTTTTGAGAACCTAATGACGGCAATTTAGCAACCACACTTAGAAGCTATAATTTAATAAAATCATCTTACTAGCAATCGAGATTGTTCAAGTAAACATAGTATGTAAATTAAAATATTTACACTCTGTTTTTGTCGCCAAAAAGCTTATGTGCTAGTCCGTGAGAAAAACCAGATTTTAATGATTGTTTTTTTGCTTCATCGTTAGTACCAATTCTTCAGTTTCGAGTGGCAGTTCCCCGAACGGTATTCCAGGCTTAGCGTGAAAGAGCGTATTTACACAACACATTGCAAATCTGAGAATATTTTTGACTAGGTAGTTTTATCAAAGTCCATTTTTTAAATCAAATTTTTTTAATATGAAAATCACTCTCTTTTCCCTAAACAGAAGAATTTAAGTGGAAGTAAACCGTCAGGTCACCTACAATTTTGGTTTACGAAAAAAGCAAACATTTCTAATTGATGACATTTTGAGTAGACGTATGATTATTGGAGTGCCAAAAGAAGTAAAAAATCACGAATATCGCGTAGGATTGACTCCTGCTAACGTAAAAAGATTAAAAGATTGTGGACACACAATTTTAGTCCAAGAGGGTGCAGGAGAGCAAGTCGGTTTTAGTAATAGTGATTACGAGGCTGCAGGAGCACAAATTGTTCCAACAGCTGCTAAAGTATTTCAAAGCGAACTTGTGATTAAAGTTAAAGAACCCCAAGATTCTGAATTCGCTCTCATGCATGAAGGACAAACTCTTTTTTGCTATCTACACTTGGCTCCAGACCCCGTACAAACACGTCAACTTATCGAAAGAAAAGTGATTGCAATTGCTTACGAAACCATCACAGATTCGCATGGTCGTCTTCCTTTATTAGTTCCCATGAGTGAAATTGCAGGTAGAATTGCGATTCAAGTGGGCGCTGTCGCATTGCAGCTGAATAATGGTGGGAAAGGAGTCCTTTTAGGTGGTGTTCCTGGTGTCGCTCCTGCACATGTAGTCGTGCTAGGTGGTGGCGTTGTGGGAACTGAAGCGGCCCGCATGGCGATGGGATTGGGTGCTCAAGTGACAATTATCGATAGAGATTTGAATCGCTTAAGACAGCTTGATGCCCTTTTTGGTCCGCGCTTAGTGACGCTGTATTCTACGCCAACAGCGATTGCTGAAAGTTTGGCTAAAGCAGATTTAGCGATTGGAGCCGTTCTGATTCCAGGCAAAAAAGCGCCTCGTCTCGTTTCGAAAGAAATGGTAGCGAATATGTCTGCAGGTTCTGTGATCGTGGATGTTGCGATTGACCAGGGCGGGTGTTTTGAAACAGCAGTTCCGACGACGCATGCAAATCCGACATATGTCATTGATGGAGTGGTGCATTACTGTGTGACAAATATGCCAGGAGCCTGTGCTGCGACATCGACGCGTGCATTGACAAATGCGACAATGGAATACACGCTTGAATTGGCGAATAAAGGAATCAAAACAGCTTTGTTAGAAAATGCTTATTTAAGACAGGGTGTAAATCTATATCAAGGCAATGTGACTTATCAACCGGTTGCGCAAGATCTCGGGTATGAATATTGTCCTCTTGAAGCCTGTTTAAATTAATGGAAATGGCATGCGTTATATTATTGGCATCGATTTAGGCACAACGAATAGCTGTGTCTCTTATATTGATACACATCATCCCAAACTGGCTGTGGAGACTTTGCGTGTCCCTCAGTTAAGCGCCGCTGGATTTGTAGAAGCACATGCCATCCTACCTTCATTTTGTTATCTCAGCTTGCCACACGAATGGCCAGCTGGGAGTTTTGATCTTCCTTGGAAAAAAGAAAATTCTTTTGCTGTTGGCCGATTCGCCCAAGTTCAAGGTGAAAAAACACCCAACCGTAGTGTTCAATCTGCTAAAAGCTGGCTTTGCCACTCTGCCGCAAGTCGACGAGATAAAATCCTTCCTTTTGAAACTTCCGATGGTATTGAAAAAATCAGTCCTGTTACAGCTTCTTCTCGCTATCTTCAACACATTCGAGAAGCGTGGAATTTTCTGATTGGAAAAGGAAATCCTGAAGATGAATTTGAAGCCCAAGAGATCATTTTAACGGTTCCTGCATCTTTTGACGAGGTGGCCCGTTCGTTAACAGTGGAAGCTGCTAAGCAAGCAGGTTTTGTTTCAATGACTCTTTTGGAAGAACCTCAGGCGGCATTTTATTGTTGGATTTCGGCCCATGAAAAAAAATGGTTGGAGATTTTCAAAGAAGGTGATTGCATCCTTGTTTGCGACGTAGGTGGGGGAACAACCGACTTTAGCTTGATTGAAGTGATCTCGCGTGATGGCCAGCTCGCTTTTCAGCGGATGGCTGTTGGTGATCATCTGCTATTGGGTGGGGACAACATGGATGTCACCTTAGCTTATTATTTGGAGAACAAGCTTGGATCTGAACTCACTCCATTGCAACGTTTACAGCTGAACTACCAAGCACGCCATGCCAAGGAACAGCTACTCGATGCAGCAGCAGATGAAGAAGCTAGTTATCAATGTGTGTTGCAAGGGACAGGATCCAAAGTGATTCAAGGAAGCCATCACATCCAAGTGACGAAGAAAGAAGTGCAAAAACTTTTTCTCGAGGGATTTTTTCATCTATATCCTTGGGGAGAAGCAACCCAGCTTAAACGAGGGACGTCGTTTCGAACCATGGGGCTCCCTTATGAGTCTGAGCCATCTATCACCAAGCATCTTGCCCACTTTCTACAGAAAGCTTCACACATTTGCAAAGAAATGCGTCCTCCTAATTTTGTTTTAGTCAATGGGGGCACAATGAAGCCAGCCCTTTTCCAGCAGGCATTGATGGATTCTCTGGCTACTTGGTTTCCCGATCAAACTGCGCAGCTTCTTACTTCTCCTTCTTTAGATTTAGCCGTTTCGCGTGGGGCAGCCTATTATGGTAAAGTTCGTCGAGGTCTAGGGGTTAAAATTTCTGGAGGCGCACCACGTGGATATTATTTAGGCATTGAAACCAAAACGGCCGATCAAGCTTCTGCGTTCAAGGCTCTCTGTTTACTGCCAAGAGGATCGGAAGAAGGGGCCACTTTTGAGCCAAAAGAAATCTTTGGTTTGCTGCCGAATAAACCCGTTTCCTTTCAATTGTATAGCAGTGAAGTTCGACTTGGAGACCAGCAAGGAGAGCTTATCGATATAGATCCTAAAGAGCTTCATCCTCTTCCTCCCATCCATACAATTCTCCGTTTTGGCAAGGGTAGTGATGAGCAAAAAATCCCCGTGCATTTATACATTGCTCTAACGGCGATTGGAACATTAGAGCTTTCCCTAAAATCGCAAAAAACGGCACATGAGTGGGCTTTAGAATTTCAAGTACGTTCGGCAGCTGGGCAAGAGGATAGTTTACTTGGAATACAAGCTGCTCGATCGGATGAAGTTTTCGACCAAGCGTTTCTTAAAAAAGGGAGCGATTTGCTTGTTGAGCTGTTTACGGCTCCTAACCAGGCTCCAAAAGAGATCATGGAGAAACTGGAAAACGCGATTGAAAAGCCTCGAGGAGAGTGGTCTCCGAGTGTTTTAAGAAATTTGTGGGCAACTTTAATTGCACAAGCCCCTCAACGCAAACGGACGGAAGAATTAGAAAAGCGCTGGTGGAACTTGGCGGGTTATTTTCTACGGCCAGGTTTTGGCTTTCCGTTAGATGATTTTCGGATCAAAGATTTATGGAAAATTGTCCTAGAAGATTTTAAACGCAATAAGGATGATGACGTTCAAATTCAGATGTGGATTTGTTATCGACGCATCGCAGGTGGATTAAATAAAGGGCAGCAGGTGCAATTAGCGAATGAGCTTTTAGCGTCTTTTTGGAATAAACGCTCGAATACTTTTGAAATCAAAGGAAGAAAATTTCTCTATCAGTACGCCGAAAAAATTCGAGCAATTGCCTCTTTTGAATTACTTGATCTCTCCTTAAAAATTAAGTTGGGAGAAGCCTTATTGAAACGGATTGTTGCCGGAGAAGGAGAGGCTTACGACTACTGGGCTTTAGGGAGAATAGGAGCTCGACACTTATTTTATGGTTCAAGTGCTAATGTGGTGCCGCGTGATGTTTGCACCAGCTGGCTCAAGACGTTACTTGGGTTGAACCAAAAAGATTTACGACCTTATATCTTTGCTATTTTGCAACTGGCGCGTAAGACAAACCATCCTGAATTGAATCTTGTCAATGAAATGGTTCAACAAGTAGAGAGTATTTTAGATCACGAATTGCATGCGGCTGAATTAAAAAAGCTTTTGCAAAATGAAGGGCAAGCTAGCCAAGAAGACCGTGATAGAATCTTTGGTGAACAGCTTCCTCACGGTCTTACAATGAATCTTTCTTAGGAGGGAGCGGGAACGTAAAAATAGAGTTCCAAGAGAGCTAAGATTCCTAAGAATAGAAAAAGCGTGAAGGTCACGGGAGGAACGGGGATCTGTAAAGATAGGGCAATCAGGACAAGAAATTGTAGGAAAGTTGAAATTTTCCCGCTCCAAATGGATCTAACGCGATGTTGGCTAAGCCGATTTGTTACAATCAGGTAACATGTATAGGTGATAACGGCCAAATCTCGGCAAAAGAATGCGACGAGTTCCCAAGTTGTCACTGGGGCATTTTCCTGCACAAGCACGCTAATAATAAAGATCACAAAAAGTTTATCCATCAAAGGATCTAGCAGTGTTCCAATACGGCTAGAAAGATCATAGCGGCGCGCATAATATCCATCCAAAGCATCACTCAACATGGCTAAAATCAAGGCAGCAATGCGATAAAAGGTATTTTCCTGCAAAAACACCAGAGCTAACGGAAGTCGGGTTAGCGAGATAAGATTTGGAAGGGTGAACATAAACAATCCAGCATTAAATTCTTGGGCTTTACTGAATTTTGGATCTCTTTGATTTTCAGCTAGAAAAATCCAAAAACTCAGATGAGTATAGCTACATGTTAGTTTAATGTCTCAGCATTTTAATTTCACGATTTCTTCGCAATTACCTTAATCTTTATTTCTATTTTGAAAGACGTAAACTGATTAATATGACAATCAGTGTGACCCCCACGTCAGCAAAAATGGCTAATGCCAGATTACTCATGCCAAAAAGAGCTAATCCAATAAAAATGAGTTTAATTAAAATAGCTAGTGTTGTGTTAAACTGGATGGTCCGAATGGTTCTACGTCCCAGTTTAACGAGATAGGGGATAATATCTAAACGCTCATTTAAAATCACGATGGATGCGGCTTCGAGAGCGGTATCGCTACCGAGTGAGCCAATGGAAATCCCCACGTTTGCCAGAGCCAAAGCAGGTGCGTCATTTACCCCATCTCCCACCATGGCAACGGTGTCGTATTTATGAACCAAATCGCGTATTGCTGAGGCTTTGCCTTCAGGCAATAAACCTGCCTTGACTTCTGAAATACCAACTTCCTTTGCAATCACCTTGGCTGGAGAGGGATGGTCACCTGTCAACATCACGGGCATAATATTCAATTGCTTAAGTCCTTCAATAAGTGCCTTGCTTTCAGGTCTTAGTTGATCTGTCAAGCCTATAACACCTTCCACACCTTGATGTGTTGCAATCACGATCGAGGTTTTACCCTGCTTTTGCAAGTTTTCCACTTCATCCACGACTTCTTGAGGAACGGCATGCTCTTCTAATATAAAGGGCAATTTTCCAATGCAGTGATGTTTATCATCGCAAATCAAGCAGTCCGCTTTTGCACCTTTACCCACCACGCTTTGAAAATTTTCCACTTCATGTGGCGTTAATTTGCCATCTTTGGCTGCATTGACAATGCTTTGTGCTAATGGATGCTCAGAAAAGATTTCTATGCCAGCGGCGCATTCTAATAGGTGTTCTTTAGTGTGGTTGCCAAATGGAATAATATCGCTAACCATTGGCTGCCCGTAGGTGAGGGTGCGTGTTTTATCCAGGGCAATGGCTTTGATTCGTCCGATAGCTTCGAGGAATCTTCCCCCTTTGATCAGGGCTCCTTGTGCAGAAGCATTGCCAATGGCCGAATAAATTGAAACGGGTGTGGAGATGACCAAGGCGCAGGGGCAAGCAATGACGATGAGGGCCAGTCCACGTAAGAGCCAAACATCGAAAGGTTCATTGTAAAATGCGGTGGGGATAAAGACTAAAAAGAAAGCCATTAAAATGACAGCAGGGGTGTAATACTGAGAAAATGTTTCGATAAATTTTTGAGTATTGGCTTTAACTTTTGTGGCTTGAAAGGTGAGCTCTTTGATTTTGGCAAAAGTTGTGTCTTCGGTTGTCTTTGTAACTTCGACCTCTAAGAAACCTTGTTTGTTTAATGTGCCGGCAAACACTTGATCGCCAGGAAATTTGTCTTGAGGAATTGGCTCTCCCGTGATGGACGATTCATCTACATAGGAACTGCCGGCCACAATTTTGCCATCCAGAGGAATCATATCAGAAGGTTTTATAAGAACCGTTTCCCCTACTTTAACTTGCTCGATGGGGACTTGTTGATTGCCTTGCTTGAGGATAGCAAATTTAGGCATTTTTTCGATTAATGCACCTAAAGCCGACTGGCTTTTTTCGATCCCCATATCCTCTAATTTTTCTGCCAACGTATAAAGGACAATCACAACCGCTGCTTCCTCGTACTTACCCAAATAAAAGGCCCCCGCGACCGCAATGAGCATGAGTGTGTTGATATTTTTAAAATCGAAGGTGATAAGAGCTTTAAACCCATGCCAAAGCGTTTGATAGCCAATGCCCAGGATGACTGCTAGCAAAAAAGGAATTTTAATTTCGGCGGGTAAATGGATATTTGCTAAAGCTAGGAATTCAAGAATTCCGACTAGGCCGCACGTGATCAGCAGCCAAACAAATTTTTTATCTTGAAACATGAGTGCAGTCCTCGTTTTTGCAATCGTCGTTGTTCATTCACTCATAAATAAACGAGTTAGTCTCTAAATGATAGGAGTTTCTCGTCTTTTTTTAATCCAAAGGATCAGGAGAAAGAGAACAAGAAGGGCTGCGAGAATACCGATAAAAATAAAATTATAAGTTTTAAAGGTGTGGATGAGCAAGGCATAGTTTTCGCCGAAAGTGTAGCCTAGATAAAACAGAACAGAACTTGAAATTAAGCAAGCAAAGCCGTCCCGAAGCAAGAATTTGAGGTAATGCATTTTGCCAAGTCCAGCAGTCATGAAGAGGGCATTGCGAGCCCCTCCAGGAATGAAACGGCCAACAATGAATGTAAAAATGCCAAACTTTTCATAGTAATGATGCAGTCTGGCGATGCGCTGTGGAGTGAGAATCCGGTTGAACCAACGGATGTCGTAGAGCTTCGGACCTAACAGTCTGCCAATCCAGTAGGCGATGGAGGCAGAGAGCCAGCATCCCATGTACACCCAGATAAATAAACGTTTCGTGTGCTCAGGAATGCATGTGCTGGCTAGTGTGCCTGCAGTTAAAAGACAGAGGTCTTCACTGATCGGTACA
This sequence comes from Parachlamydia sp., assembly GCF_050255895.1. NCBI lineage: Bacteria > Pseudomonadati > Chlamydiota > Chlamydiia > Parachlamydiales > Parachlamydiaceae > Parachlamydia > Parachlamydia sp. The sequence goes on along the minus strand of NZ_JBFWIR010000087.1, from coordinate 1,440 downwards.
TTAAAGCCAGCCAGAATTAAGAGCAAAAAGATGATCCAGTGAGCAGAATCTGCATGAGCACAGGCATACTGAACGACTTCTTCCATCTGATTGCTCCCAGCACCTTATTCGCTTACACAGTTTCGTTTTGCATGAGATTCGCACAATTTTTTGCATCCCATCCTTTTTTAAGAATCGCCATTTTTTTGTTGGAAATTCCACCAAGGAATTCAATGGCATTCAAAAGACGGGCGCGTGTCAGATCTTTTCCTAAAATGCCGACAGAGTCAAAGAGAGGAGGCCCTTGATTTTTCCCCATGATACTTGCGAATAGCAGAGGCATAACCACTTTTTTGTGGTTAACGCCAAACACTTCTGCAGCTTTGCGGGAGGCCTGGTTGGCACCTGTATTGCCCCAATCTTCCAGTTCATCCATACTCCAAATCATCGATTGCAGGATAAAGCATGCTTGTTCGGGCGTATGGCCTTTGACTGCAAATAATTCCGGCGTATAGCGCAGGTGATTAATGAAAAAGAAATCGCATAACTCCATGAATTCCCCGAAGGTTTTGATTCGAGAATGGCACAAAGGCATGAGTTTACGCATAAATTCATCACTAAAATTCCACTCTTTAAGCCGATCTAAAAGCTTATCTTCTGGAATATTTTTGATGAGGTATTGCTGGTTGATCCAATCGAGTTTTTGAATGTCAAAGACCGCCCCAGAAACCCCGATTCGCTTGTAATCGAATTCATTGACCACATCTTCGAACGAGTAAATTTCCCGATCTCCCGGCATACTATAGCCCATGAGTGAGAGGAAGTTTACAAATGCTTCGGGGAGATATCCACTATCTCGATAAAAGAAAATAGAGGTCGGATTTTTGCGTTTAGAAAGCTTTTTGCCATCTCGGCCCAATAAGAGGGGCATATGCATGAAAACAGGAGCTTTCCAACCAAACAGTTCATAGAGCAAAACGTGTTTAGGTGTAGAGCTCATCCATTCATCGCCGCGGATCACATGGGTGATTTCCATTAAATGGTCATCCACCACGTTAGCCAAATGGTAGGTAGGGAAGCCATCGGACTTCATCAACACCTGATCATCTACATCCGCCCAAGGAAATACCACGCGTCCTTTAATAGCATCTTCATAGACACATTCTCCCTTTAGGGGAACTTTTAAACGCACTACATAAGGGAGGCCAGCTGCTTCTTTTTCTGTAATTTCTTCCGAACTTAAATTTCGGCAACGTCGATCGTATCCTTGTCTCCCGCCCGATTTAGCGAGAAGTTCACGCATCTCGGAGAGTTCTTCAGCTGTGCAAAAGCATTTGTAGGCACCATCTCTTGCGAGGAGATGCTCACATTCTTCTTTATACATAGGAAGTCGTTCAGATTGTCTGTAGGGGCCGTAGTTGCCACCAATATCTGGGCCTTCATCCCATTCAATTTGGCTCC
>NZ_JBFWIR010000086.1:0-12031 GCF_050255895.1 Parachlamydia sp. | reverse complement strand
TGGTTTGAGTAAACTCGACGAATTCGAGAATTTCGACATATTTCTTTTCTTCTAGCAGTTTTTTTATTGAATTTATAAAGATTTTGAATGTTTTCGGGTCAAAAATACTATAGAAAAGCCAAGGTAAATTTAAGGCTTTTATTTCCCTTTTTAAAATGTTTATAGACTCATCATCAAAAGAATGGATGAAACCTACGAATTTAAGTTTTTCTATAAAAATTGATTTTTGAAGTTGAGGGAAGCTTTCCGATTTAGAGAATCTGATATTTTTTTTAAGTTTTTCCAAAAGCGTAATTCTTTCTTTCCATATTTCAGCATCTTTTATTATGTCAGGCTGATCGCTGTCTTCTATAGAAAGAATCGAATTTTGTTTTGATTTACAGTAATGAATTACAACTTGAATAACATTTTGGAGCAATAAACGTTCTTTTATTTTGGCTGCTTCCAAAGAAACTTCATTCCATCTCGAATCTACTTGCCTAGCATGTAAATAGTCTATTTCGTCATCCATAAAGCTGAGTACGATCTCCAATACTTCCGGGGGCATTTCATTAAGTTCAATTTCAGGAACTTCTCTATTGATAGGGGATAAGGACTGGATTTTAGAGATGACTGCATTTATTTTTTTCAATTCACTCTGATTTTGATCTTCAATTTTGAGAGTTTGAACGATTCCGATTAAATCTGATTGATCCTTTTCTCCTAAAAATTTTTGGTGCTTTTCTGCAAACTTACCAATTTCACGAGCAACCCTAACTGGGGATGTCTGAGCGATATGAAGTTTAGGAAAAAAAGAAATAAACCGCTTAAGCCAGCGGGTAATTTTTTTATCTTGCTCTGAGGAACCTTTCAATTTTGTATTCAGATAAACACTCTTATTAGTACTAATTTTTTTTAGTTCTTGAACCTGAGAAGAAAAGTTTTCTTGTGTTTTATGAATTTTAAAAGGCATCGGTAAACCTCTTGGTTGAATAAATGTAATAAATGTTAAAAAATATTAATATTAACAGATTTTGCTTTATTTGTTAAATATTTTTTATTATATGATTGTTGTTGTTTTGTTTTCTATCTGAGTGTTTTTTTTGTGTTAATTAAAAAATATATTCATTTATCGAAATATAAACTACAGCAATAACACCTCTAATTGAATGATTGCTTAATGCGTTTATTCTTTTAGTAAGTTTAGTTTCGTAAGAATTTTCTGTATTACTTACTTTTTTCACTTTCGGAAGTTTTTTTACTGCCAATTTTGGCGGCAGCTTTAATTCCTTGGTGAATAAGAGGATGTTTAAGAATACGAGAATGTTTTATCGACTGTAGCTTACTTAGATCTGAGAAATTGGGAAGATTACTTTTATTACCTTCCTAAAGGAGGATATGTTTACCTCCAATAAAAATGTAAAATTATTAATTATTTGATTTTGTGGATTTAATTATAATACATGCGGAAATTTTTTGTTTTAATTAACATAATAAAGCTTTTAATTTGTTTTGAAATAATTAAGAGGAGAAAACAAAAGAATGAATTAAAATAATTTATGGTGTTTATGAGGTGAATTTTAAAGGTGGTTGTGCTATAATAAAACTTGGTATTAGAATACTTTTGATGGCGTAATTTTACTCTAAATATTTGAAGTTGAATGCAATTGACCATGGATTTTTAGAGGAATAGCGCCCTAGTCATCTGACTAGTCATTGTAAACGACACAAACAAAGGAGAATTACAATGTCAATACCAGGTTCAGATGCTAATTTAAATCCACTGAAAAGTCCGATAACTGACCCCTACTACGATTCGACAATTCAACCTTCTACAAATACATCCGTTACAGTTTCTTCTTCGACACAGACTCTCATCGATAGTTTATCGTCATCTTCAGCGGATGCCGCTACCCAATCCAGCAACTTAGTTCTAGTTGGTCCTTCTGGAAGTCCTTTACTGCCTACACCTTCAACTCACGTTAATTATGGAGACTTTCTTCAGCTCATTCAAAGTGTTACAGATACATTAAAGCAAACGAACTATCAAAATCAGGCTCAAGATTATTTGATGGATAAGGATATGTATTTGGAAAATGCTCTAGCCGCACAGTATTTAATCCAGCTCTACACCACTCTTGTGGCTTTCTCCAGTCAGATTCAATCGCTTGTTGGTCAAGAAAACGATGCAGTGGCAAGTCTTAATGCGGCACGAGCTCAGTTAAATAACACAATTCAATCTGGAAGAGCCGAAGACGTTGCTCAAATCAATGCGATGAATGCGGCAACGACTGCTTATTTAAATGGAGGGTCGCTTCAAGATTATAATTCAGCTGTTGCAACTTATAATAATTATATCACTACGCGAAACGTGGAATTGAGTGCAGCTCAAACCACTTATAATTCTGCCGTAGATACATATAATGCACAGGTTTCCCAAAATAACGCACAACTAGCTCAATTGAATGTGGAAGCAGCTAAGCTGGGAATTACACTCACGCTTTCTAATCAAAGTACTGTTGGTTATGCGTATCCAACACTTCCAGGAGTCGTCACAAATCCTCCAAGCTATGTTGATACGCCAACAGATGGCCTTCCTATGCTTCCTTCAATTACGAATACTGATAACCAATCGAGTATTTTAACGACTTATTATCAACCTGTCGTGGCCGCTTTGCTTCCTCTGATTCAGAATAGTGTGGCTCAAATGAATTTGAATAATGCCTATCTGGATTTGCAATATTATTATTTGGCAGGAAGAGCACCTAATTTACCCAATGCCTATATCCAACAAGCTGTGCAAAGTGCCACAGGAAATAGCAGCACAGCAGTTTCGGCGGGATCCTCTCTGGCAACTTTAGGTAGCTTAGCGCAATCGAACTCCTCTATTGGAAGAGTGTTGTCGGATGGGCTGTATAAATTAACAACTTTGCAGGATAGTCAACCCTTAAGTCCTAGACTTTACGACGAACTCGTATTGAACACGGTACAACTACTTGGACAGGTGAGTGCTTATGCAAGTCTTCCAGCAACTAGTTCTCTCGCACAGCAAGCTGGATTAATTCCGCCAGAAAGCCCAGCGGTGGGATTATCTGTGGGATATGGGGTATTGAAGGGGGTTGTCGGTTCCATTTCTGGTGAATCCTATAAAACGGCTCTTGGGGGATTGATTTCCGCGAATGCAAGTGAAGCTGGTCTCTCCGAACAGGGAATTGCCCAAGCTCAGCGTGTTTTAACAGCAACGACTAACCTTGCTATTTTGCAAATCGCGCTTGTTCAAGCTGCCGTAGCGTTGCAATCACCAGGCCTTGTCTCACAATTCTTGTCAAATCTGGAAAACTTACCAAACAATTCGGTACTTTTAGCCTCAAGCTCAAATGGATCTCAAACGAATGATGTGCTGCAGAATGCGGTTTCTCGCTCCCTATTGAGCTCGGCTTTAGCGGCTGAAGCTGCTAAGCAAGGATTGGAGGTGAATGCGCAAGCAATTAACAACGCATTGGCTAATGCTCAAAATCAACTCAATGCCAATGTGAATAATCCCAATACCTTACAAAATGCTTTATCACAGGAATTTCAGCAGGCGGGACTTTCTAGCGCACAAGCCAATGCTTTAGCTGCCCTAACAGTTGCTGAACTCGGCGGTTCGGCAAATCTACCATTTTTAAATGGTGTTTTTAGCGGCGTGATTGATTCGGCAAACTTGCCTATCAGCACTTTGGCCGCGAATGTTGGAGTGGGGAATGTCAGCTCAGGAATTATCGAGCAGGCTATTCAAAGCTCTTTAGCCAAAGCCAGTAGCCCAGATAGCTTTCAGTTGGCTTTAAATACGGCTTTAACCCAGGCGGGTTTAACAAGTGATACCGCCGCAAGTGTTTCTCGCAATCTGACAGTTGCTCTAGCTCAATCTACTTTTACTCAAGCTTTGGGATCCAATTTAGTCAATCTAAACTTATTGCAAGCTTCGGTAGCACAAAGTTTGCAGAACCAAAATGCATCAACGACAACAGATAATGCCGCAACTCAAGCGAATGCAGCTGTTACTGCGGCTGTTGGTCACGGTCCGCGAGCGGGAAGTGTGGCGGACCTCAAAAATATTTTGGCACAAGAATTGATTAATCAAGGAATTGCAGAAGCGCAGGCTAAAGCTATCGCTCAATCTGCGATTGTGGATTACGCAAATCCTGAAGCAAATCCTTTGGAATCAGGCAGTTTAACAAGGACACTTCAACCTCAAGAACTCGCTCAACAAGTCTTCTCTCGCGTTTTTGGCTTAGCTTCCGATTTGGGACCTTCCTCAGCTCAAAAACTGGCCTCAAATTACACACTTGCTCTACTTGGATTATCGACTCAAGGTGAATTAACAGATCGAGAACAGGCACAGCCTGCGGCATCTGTATTAAGTTTATTTAAACAGCAGTTGCAAGAACTTTCCAGTGCCGGACAGTTGGAAATTTTTAAACAGTGGGTTTCTCAAATGAGAGATTTAACCAATCCAAACCTGGAATTGGCACAATTCTTGAGTCAGATAAAAGAGCCAGCGACTGTTTTGTTGTCCACCGCAATTCCTTCTACAGGCATGCAGCAACTGAAACGACCTATCGACTCCCTACAAGTTTAACTACTTGGTCTCCTGGCATTTATGTGGATGCCAGGAGAGGGTTTTTGATTGAAAATTAAATAAAAATTTGATAGAATAATAATAGGGAAATGGGAATATAAAGATTACATAATGCTTATTATCGAAGTGTTATCTTTAGGGGACGCGGAAAAATTGTTCTGTCTTTCAAGGCAGAGGGAAGAAGGAGAAATGCTATGAGTTCTATCAGTTTGGTCCCAGTAACGATTGATGGAGTAACCTATCAAGCTAATGTGGAGTATACTGCTTCACAAGTAGGCCAGGCTTATCAGCAGTATTTGCAAACATTCGTTGACGTTTTTAATATGTCCGCTTCATCGGCCACAACGAACATTACTCAAACGACTGCGGATCAAATGAGTGCTGCAATTCAACAGCTACTTAATTTGGCTAAGAATGGACTGCAGGTACAGGTGGATCCAAGTCTGCCACCCAAAACATATTACATGACAGTGGAAATGGCGAATAACGTGGATTTGCTTGTGCAATCTCTAAAAGCGACTGGTGCTGCTGACCCAACTTCAGCGCTTACGGTAGAGCAAGCTCAGCAATGGAAATCTCTTTCCGCTGCATCGCCTGTGATCTCAACGATTTTGACAGCCGCGATTTCTGCTTCTGGAGAAGCCAACCGAAGTTTGCAATCCCTTGTTGAATTGATCTACGTTAAAACAGGTAACCAAGTTTTAGGGGATAGTATGGCTTCCCTTGAAAATGCTTTGCAAATAACGAAAGATTCGCTCAACATTTTGAATGACTTGCAAACGATGCATAACCGCATTACCACTTATTCAAAATCTGCTTTCTCTTCAACATTTCCCCTGCACCGTCCTGCGGTCGGTAGTGACCCAAGCTTATTCCGAAATCAATATCCAAGTGCTGCGAGTGCTTACTTTGGAAAACCAATTGACCCTGTTTTAAACCCAGATTTAGCAAGTACAAATGCTGCAGGATCGACTGTTCCTGGGGTGGATTTCCAAGCAGCTCTGACTCAGTTGATCACTTTAAGAAACCGCTTACAAGATGAGATTAACCAATTGATTCCTGTGACAAGTGCAACCAGTGCGACAGTGGGTGATACCCTTTTGGGAAAATTACAAGCTGTGCTGAAAGACCTTAATACTTATTTTGCTGTCAGCGGAGTTCCTGTCACAGCTTCCACAAATACCGCAGCTGCTTTTAAGGCATTTAAAACTTGGATGTTGGATAACTTGGATCAGCATAGCAACGCGAATGCGGGTAAAGCGGGTTTAATTCAACAAAACTTGACATTTGCGATTACTGCGGGTGAGTCCACTAACGATAGCCAAAAAGAGCAAGTTAGACGCTATCTATACGTATTTGAAGAGTATTATAAATCTGCTTCAGCAATTTTACAGGCCCTAACCCAAATCATTACAAAAATGGCTCAAAATATTGCTAAGTAATAATTGTTTATTAAAAATTTTATTAGTTTGTATAATATAATTAAGGTGTTTTTGAGATAACGTAATTTGGAACTTCTTTTTAACTCTTACAGAATTTGTTAGGTTCTCAAAAACGTGAAAGGAGGGTAAGCATATGACAACTTCAGGTCAAGACCTAGGTTTTACTTCACCTAATGATCCGGGTTTTAACGGGTTGACATTTCTTGAAAACCTACAAAATATTCTGTTTAAATCAGTTCCACCAACGAATACGTCTCAACCTGCCTATCAAGGGATGAATGCGGAGTCAACAGCCGCCGGAAAAACCTTAGATAGCTTTTTTGCACAGTATTCGAGCGGGAATCACTTGCCCACAACTTGGGCCGATTTCATTAATGCCTTCCGCACATATAATGGCGGAACGAATCCAGGCACAACTTCGGGAGATGCTTTCACTGGATTTTATAACGAATATGCGAGCTATATTGGATATTCAACCGGGGATTGGAGTAGCTTATCTTCGGTCACTCAAGCAAATATTCAAACACAATTCCAGAATGCATTCACCAACTTTATCAATAAATATACCTATCAAACAGATGGAACTGTTGGAAGTGCACTGAACTTCATGACTCAGTGGCATAACTATTTAACAGGAACTGCTGCACTTAATACAGCTTCCTCGGGTACAGCGGATTTAGCGACTTACGAACAAATTTATAAGGCGTTTTTCCCAAATGGGGATTTTGCCTCAAGATTGCAAAGCTTCTATCAAGACGTATTGAAATTTACAGGGACAGATGCGAATGGAACAAACGGGTATTTTATTCCTAGCCAGCAACTTTATAACTGGTTTCAACAGATTCAACAAGAATATAGTCGTAGTACAAGTGGAGCTTCAGGTCCATTAACTCCATCGGTGGAAACTTCTTCCTCTAAAAAAGTGCTCATTTTGGACCGGATTTTTGCCCTACTCATTGAAATGATCGACACATTACAAAAAGTGGCCTCATCTCAAGCGGACCGCCTGAGCTTTTTAACTCAGTGGCAAAAAGCCTATACAGATTCGATGAACCAGGTACCTACCTTTATTCAAGGGGGTGGGGTTTCTGCTGTTAACCAAAGTACAACTTCTGGTCGTAATGCTCGGGATGACTTAAACAACCTGAACTCAAACTTGACTGAAACCATGCGTTCTAACCGATCTGTCATTAGTGATGATTCCAAGTCTTTGCAAACAAACGTTAACCAAAGTAACGATGCCGTGACGCAACAGAGTGACTTAACAACCTCTTTAATTCAGGAATTTAGCACAATTTTAGCTGCCATTTACCGTTAAGGAGTAAGGCTATAAAAATACTTTAGACAAAATTAAGAGGCATAAGTTTTTAATTCAGCAAGACAAGGCGGACTCAATAAATAACATAAGTATTTTGCAAGAATTATCGATGAATAAGGAGAGCCCCTTATGAAAGGTGAACAAAGTCAAATCAAAAAGGCAACTGCGAAAGTGGGAGCTGAATTAAAGCAAGAAAAAGTGAAAGAAGTGAAAGCGGCAACAGAAAATGTTGTAAAGAAAGGGCTTGCTCCGAAAGACCTCATGGGCATGAGTGATGCAATGGTTGAAGGGGTATATGGGCAAGCTTATCGTCTTTACAATACAGGAAAATATAAAGAGGCATCCCATTTATTTCGTCTACTCATCATGCTAAATGCAACCGAATCAAAATATTCGATGGGATTGGCGGCCTGTTATCACATGTTGAAAGCCTATGAGAGTGCCGTACAAGTCTATGCAATTTGTGCATTATTAGATCCCGAAAATCCCATTCCTCACTACCACTCTTCCGACTGTTATATCCAAATGGGGGATAAAGTGTCAGCGATGATCGCGTTGAAAATGGCGCAAGAGAGAGCTGGCAATAAACCTCAGTATGCAACACTGAAAGATCGCACAGCATTGACAATTAAAAGCCTGCAAAAGGAAATTGAGAAAATCAACAAGCAAATTGCTGAAGAAAATCAACCGATTTCATAGACGCTATCATTATTTTTCTAAGGCCTCATATTGAAACCCTTTAGGAGAATCTTATGAATGAATTTAATATTTCATCACAGGGACAGCAAACAAATTGGAATGTGGCTACGAATGAAACAGAGGGAGCAAAAGCAACAGTAAATGTTAACCAAGGAGCAGTCATTCAAGACTCGCTTAATCAAGCGGAAGGAACTCAAACGGCTAAAACTTACTTGCAGCTGCCTGGTGCACCTGCACTAGAAACTCCTTCCGGCGAGACTGTCCCATTCAAGCAAATGACCATGAGTGATGCGACAAAACTGATGTCGACCACTACTCAAACTCCAGAGGAAGCGCTTAATAACTTTATTAAGGGAGGCCTTGCCGAGGCTGTTCTCAGCGGAGCTCTTTCTGATACAGAAGCAGGGCAAGCGCTTGCTCAATACATTAATCCCAAGGCGAATCCTAAGGCAGGAACCAATCCTAAAGTGCAGGCGACGCTTAAGCAAGTTGTGGCCCAAGCGAATCAAGAAGCACAGCAATTGACCAAGCAAACACCGGACCAAGCCTCAGCCAAGGCGGCTTTAACTCAGCAGGTTCAAGATCAAAGCAATACAACTTTTGACAGTGCTTTTAAGGCTGCTGTAAAGCAAGCCGTATCGCAAATGGGATTGCCCAAAGAACAAGCCGATCAACTGATTGCAAAAACCATCTTTGCCCATGAGCACCCAGAAGCCGTGACACGCTCGCCAGACGACTTGGCAAGTCAGATCGAAAAGCAAGTGGGTGAACAAGTCAAACAAGAAATGGGATTACCTGATGATTGGCAATTTACCCCTGAAACCTCCAATCTGGACGATAAGCTAGCCACCGATTATAACTCTGCCTATGATGCGGCCATCTCGGGGGATTTTTCAAAAATCCAATCCAATCCCGATTTAGTCAAAACTTTAAAAAACATGTCTCCCCAGCAACTCGCTCAGTTGAAGTATGCGCACTACAATCCTGGAACAGCGAGCCAAACAGGAAATTTACGCGATGTCAACGCGCAATTGGAAAGCATGATTTTAGGAAGCTTGATTAATGAATATGGTTTCCCTCCAGGATGGAAGCCTGCGGTAGACAATTCAGCTCAAAATGCGACTATTAAAGGGGCTTATCGGGCTGCTTTTGCACAACAAGTGAGCAATTACGCAAAAAGCCAAACACCTCCATTGACACAAGATCAAATCGATCAAATCATGGAAGCCTTTGACAATCCAGAGGTCGCTTCTCCCCAAATGAAAGCCTTGATTGGACAATTGCAACAATCGGCCATTAGCTCCATTCGAGATGCTTATGGATTGCCTTCTGACTGGACTGCTCCTGTCGGTGAGACAGAAAATGCCATGTTAGATCCGTTTTCTGCCCAAGTGGGGACAAATGCGATCAACTTAGGCAAGGAAATGATTAGCCAAGCGACGACTTTGGCATTAAATCTGCCAAATGTTCCCATGAAAGCTGAAATTTTGGACTTCATGAAAGCGATCAGTGACGCTTTGACTAAGTTACAAGAACAAATTTATCTAATTCAAAACCAGGATGCAAGTAAAGCGAAGGAATTGGGTAAAGCGGAGCTTGATAAGCAATTAAACAAGCTTGCCGAACAGAAAAAACAGATGGAAGACCAAAGAAAATCAGGTAAGCCAGGTCTGGGGATTTTTAATTCCATCATGAAAGTATTAGGCCCTATTTCGACAGTCTTTTCTGTTGTGATTGCTGTTCTGACATTAGGCGCGGGTGCAGGTTTGATCGGTGTAGCTGTAGCTGCCGCTGCTATCGCTTATACAGTTGCTGACCAAGCTTTAACAGCAAGTGGAAAACAAGGGGTCATGGGCTATGCGATGCAAGCTTTGACAGCCGCAATTAAAGCTGCAATTCCAGGGCCGCCAGCATTGCAAATGGCCATGGATATGATCATTAAAACGGTTGCGATTGTCGCGCTGACGGCTTTAGTGATGACAGCCAACCCCATGGTGGGAATGACTGTAGGATTGCAAGCCATTGGTCAAGCGACGATGCAAAGTAATGTCATCCAAAACCTTGTGAAGTTGATGGGTGGCGATGAGATGGCGCAACAAATTACAGCTATGGTGTTAGTCACTGTCGCAACAGTGGTCGCTTCCTTAGCCTTTATGGTTGTCACATTCTTCTTGCAAGCTGAACTGATTCCATTCCAAATTGCTGAAACCGTTGCAAAAGTCGCCAAAACTCTTGTTGAGACCCTGACAAAAATGGCTTCGCTAGCGGAGAAAATCTCAGATGCGATCCTCAAAATTGCTAGAATGCAACTATTGGATATTGCACAAATTGCCAACCAACTTCTGTCTAATGGATTGGATGCCGCGCATAGCGCGATCGAAATTCGATCTCAATTACAACAGGCAGCTCAGGTGTTAGCAAAAGCAGAACTTGAAGCAGATATGCAAGTGTTGAATGCCATGATTAAGCTTTTACGCAAAATTATCGATAACTTAACAGCTGGAATGCCCGCTGAAGCAGAAGCAATATCAGAAATCGGAACTCTTAAAACACATATTTGGCAGAGCCAAAGTCAAATTACGACAAATATAGCAAATGCAGGAGCAGCCTAAGCGCTGCTCTGAATTTAGAGAGGGAGGAAGAAGGATGGCAACAGCAGCCGATAAGATCATTAAAAAAGAACTAGACAAACTAGGTTCGGAAATCACCAAAGAACAACGAAAATCGTACGAGGATGTGCTTAATAAAATTTTTAAGGATGGGCAATCTCCTCAGCAAGCCATGGGCCTTAGCGATGAGACTTTGGAAGCATTCTATGGCTATGCCTACAACCTTTACGGATCAGGTAATTACTTAGACGCCCAACGCATCTTCCAATTTTTGATCAATCTGGATGCCAGTCGCAGTAAATATGCACTCGGACTTGCAGCGTCGATGCATATGCAAAAAAATTATCAGGCAGCCATTGAAGCCTACATGCTAGCCGCTTTTTATGATCAAGAAAATCCTGTGCCCTTCTTCCATATTGCAGACTGTTACATTAAATTAGACAACCCCTATGGGGCTTTACTCGCTTTGGACGACGCTATCAGACTCGGATTTTATCCTAGATATACCCTGCTTCGTTCAAAAGCCATCTTAATGCGAAAAAAAATCCGAGATGATTTGGGACTACCAGATACTCCACCACCTATCAAAGAGTACTTAATTTTGCAAGGATGTGATGTAGAGGGGTTAGATATTGAGAAGTTATTCCTCCCCGGTAGTGAGGGAGAGGAGGAAAAATTTGAAGAAGCCGTAAAGAAAGCCGAAGGTACATCCCAAGAGAGAGAGAAAGCACAAATGATCGTACAAGAAAGTTCTGAATCAGGAGATGTGGATTTAGAGCCTGGAAGACAATGGGATCCACCTAAACTGGAATTATAATAGATCTTTCTCATGAGGAATGTCACATGAAAGACCGAAAGCTTCCTCATTAAACGGAGAAAACTTATGAGCATTTCAGGATCAGGTGTTGGAGGGACTCCCGGAGGACCCCAACAACCTACCATATTTGAACTACAACAAAGAGGAATAGAAGACACCCAAAAAGCGCAATTGGCTATTGTAAAAGATACGGTAGAGGTTCCCTTAACCCAGTTAGGGGGTGGATCGGATGAAGTTTACGAAAGATATAAATCCTCTTCCTCTCAGCCCGTTTTAGCACCTTTAGTCCAATTTCGTATGGCATCTTCTAGCGATAAATCGGAGTCTTTGGATACAACAGAGATCCTCCAAAACTTAATTTCGCGACTCCCTGAAGCCATCATTTCAGGGTTGGCAATCAACCAAGCCCGTCTTCCTCTAGAACAAAATTTGAGCCTAGTTGCCCTCGATAATGTGCTCACTTCTGTGGCGCTGACATTAGCGTTTATTGAAAGTGCTGCGCAGCTTCCGGCAACAGGCTCATTAGAAGCAGATCGTTTGGAAATT
>NZ_JBFWIR010000085.1:0-12473 GCF_050255895.1 Parachlamydia sp. | reverse complement strand
GCAAGCTATAACCTTTGTTAGGCTGGTGGGTATAGATCACGTGATGGGTTAATTTTTGTGGAATGAGCAATCATTGTCTCCCGAACAGAGCGATTCTATTGATCTCATCCTTCCAGAAAATATTGCGTCTAGTAACATACAGCAAATCATTGATGTGCGTACTCAAGAGGAATGGGATCAAGGTTATATTGCAGGGGCCCTCCATATTCCTTTACCCTTGCTTGCTAAAGAGTTACCTTTGCTTTCTCGAGAAAAACGGATTGCCATGATTTGTGGAAGTGGATATCGTTCATCGATTGCAGCTTCCCTTGCAAAGAAAAGAGGGTTTCCTCACATGGCAAGTGTGCATGGGGGAATGCAGGCATGGAAAAAGGCTCATTTGCCTGTGGAAATACCAAAGAATTAAATCATCCCGTTCTCGGGTGCTGGATTGCAAATGTTGTTGCAATTTGCGGATGTACCTAATGGGATAGATTTACCCTTTGCAGAAAAAATATCTATTAAAAAACCAAGGATTAAATCTATGTCAATCAAAACGATCAGTAATTTGGTCTTAAATCATGAAAATTATCAGTTAGAATACAAAGATACAGAGAAAAAAAAGGATGGTGTTTTAGTCGTAGGCTTTCAATGTGTTGTTAGTGCCGTTATTTATCCCCTTTTCCTACTTATGAGTCCTCTTCTTGTCCCATCAGCCATTATAAATGTTTGTGGGGCAAAAAAAAGACAAGCTAAAACAATTGACATTCTGAAAGATCCCGCTCTGTTAGAAAAGTACAAAGCAGGCAAGCTAGCGAAGCTTGAAAAGAGAGTAAGTGCTTTTGAAAAAGCTGCATTGAGTTCTATTCGAGTGAATAAATCTTTGCTTGGAGAGTTGGGGCAGTATGATCCCAAGTGGGATGAAGCCAAAAAACGTCAGTATTGGGATACATTTTTAAGAACAGATTTTAACAAAATGCTGTCAGATTCTAAGTTACAATCCACAAGGGACAGATTTGAAAAATTTCGCATAAAATTTCGGGCTTTAGAGATGCAAACTGGAATCCTATCTACTGAGCAAAAAGATACAGCATTTGAAGAAATTTTGAAATGTAAAGCCATTAAGAATAGCTTCAAAGTTATAGATGCTAAACATAGGCTCAAAGAGACTCTTTTATACATTTTGCCACTTGGGTTGATGCTGATTCCTTCAAGCAAAGCGCGTTCTACCTATGAGGGAAAAAAAGAACTGTTGCCTCAAGTCCCTGGTTTTGAAGCTTATACAGATCTTGTAGATGCACATAACAAGCTCATCAAAAATTCTAGTACTCACCTAGTTCCTTTACTTAAAGATTTTAAGTAACCACCGATTTGTTCGATGAGGGAGTGCTGGAAAAGCCAGCTACTCCCAAAAATCACTCACCGTGTGAACGTTCCTTGTCTAAATAAATGCTTTGTTGCTATGATGCGCTGCTCAACACAATTATTTTTTTATTTAGGGATTGCGATGTATACAGGTTTAGTTAATCGAAATTTTCCATGTGCCGAGGGCGAATCAGCTATTGCTGATTTTAAGAAAAAGATCCCCAAATTGCGCACTGTCGTTAAGGTGAGTAGCATTGCTCTAACATGCCTGTTCTTTCCTCTTATCATGATCCCTTTAGTTTGTGCTGCCATTTACTTGACCCACCGCAATCATTGCAAGAAACGAGGCAAGGATTTGCCTTTTAAAGAGTTTGTAAAGGAAATATATATTCCAGCGCGTTTAATTCATAATATTTCAGTTTTATAAGGGCTTTCATATGTCTTTCTATACTTATCAATCTTTTAAAGTGCCGGATTTTCGCTCATTTGAAATTCCAGGTTTTCGTCACTCCTCAGAAAAGCGTTCTTTTTTTGACAGTGACTTGACTAAGACTTGGGAAAATATTGAAAAAATACGGCTGTTTTCCTTTGCTTCTCCTCCTGAATCTCCATCCTTTAAATTTGAAGCAAAAACATTCCGTAGTACTCATTTCAATCTCAATGAGCTTTTCGAAGAATCGACTTCGCATCTACTTGGGACAATCGTCAAGGTCATTTCACTTTCATTTGCTGTCTTGATCACAGGTGGATTGATGGCAATTCCTTTGGGCATGGTGATCTATGCACAAAAAAAGCAAGAATTTGCCGAGGCAAATCAGTCATTCAACATGGAAATTTTTGTGAAGGACATGACCCCTTCTAAATTTTTTGATTGTTTAGTCAAATTTTAGTAATCAATAAGCCTTAACGATAGGTAGGTGATCCCAGCTTGTGGTATTATAGGGAGAACGTTGATCAGACCGTGACTTCCAGTCTTGATGGATGCCTGTGCCTCCCAAAAACACAGTTCTTTTCTTCAAGCGCGTATTGAGCTTATCCATTGCGCGCATCACCTGTTGACGCTTTATGTCGGGGCCTTTTTGGAACAAATCCGGCATGAATTGTTCAGCGGATTTTAAATCCAACAAAATGACACCACATTTCTTATATTTTTTCTTGTCGATATAAAGTTTTGTTAAGCATTGCTTAGTTGCTGCAATCATTTCAATGGTATCGTCTGTTGGGCTTGGAAAGGAATAAATCATATGATTTCCTTGAAGGCTTTCTCCATCCTGCGAGAAGAATTGCAGATAGACCAACAAAGCTGCCGCATATTGCTTTTGTTTTCTCAATTTCACACAGGCTTTGCTGACGAATGTGGCGAGGGCTTCTCCTAGTTCGGATATATCGGTGACTTTCCTTCCAAATGAGCGAGAAAACGTTATGCTTTGTTTGGGCGAACTTTCCTCGAGATCTAAAGCTGAAATGCCTTGTAGCTCGAGCAACATCCTCTCTCCTACGACCCCCATTGTTTTTCTGACAAAATAGGGCGTGAGTTGAATAAAATCCCAGACCGTCAAAATGCCGATCCCTTTTAAACGCTTTGAAAGTCTACGACCAATTCCCCAAACGTCTTCTATGGGATATTCTTTTAAAATGGCTTCGCGCGAAAGAGGCTCGTTTAGGCTAAATACTCCTAGGTCCCGATTTTGTTTAGCTAAGCTATTGGCTACTTTGGCTAAGGTTTTTGTGGGGGCTATCCCAATCGAAATGGGAATGCCAACCCATTTTTTGATCAGCTTTTTTATTCTCATACATTCTGCGAACATCTCTTCGTCAGAAAGTGTTATAGGAAATTTCAAAAAAGCTTCATCGATGGAGTAAATTTGCATTTCAGGGGCAAATTGAGACAGGCTATTCATCACCCTTTCGGAGATGTCTCCATAAAGTTGGTAGTTGGAAGAATAGACAATCACTTTAGCCCGTTCACAGTACTCTTTGACTTTAAAAAAGGGCTCTCCCATTTTAATACCCAATTGTTTGGCCTCTTGAGAACGAGAGATCACGCAGCCATCATTCTGAGAGAGGACAATCACGGGTTTTTCTTCGAGTTTGGGGTGAAGCATTCTTTCACATGAGACATAAAAATTGTTGCAATCTGCTAAAACGAAATGAGACATAAAAGAATCCTATAGATCGTGGATGACGTTTGTCACAACACCCCAAATGCGAAAATCATCTTCACTGGAAATCTCAATAGGAGGGTAAGCATCATTTTCTGCAACAAGTTGGATCCTTTTTCCTTCACAACGCAGTCTTTTTACTGTCAATTCTCCATTGAGAGAGGCAATCACAATTTTTCCATGGGAAGGCTCTAAGCTGCGATCAACGATTAAGATGTCGTTGTGGTGAATGCCGACTTTGATCATCGAATGCCCTGAGACTTTTAAGAAAAATGTTGCGGAAGGATGTTTAATCAGCAATTCATTTAAATCGAGTTTCTTTTCAATGTGATCTTCCGCGGGAGAGGGAAATCCTGCTGAAACAGTGGTATGATACAAAGGGAGGCGGTAGCACTTGTTTTGTATATACCGCATGACATGTTCGATTTCACTTTCAGGTAATCGAATGGCTTTTGTGGGTTCTTTAAATTTCCCAGATCCTTTTGGTCTTCCGGCCCCCATTCTTTTTCCGCCTAAACGCATGATTTCACCTTTATTGGTTATAAATAAGTGAATATTGTACAGAAATCAAATGAAACTACAAGCGAAAAGATTGTTTATGTTTAGTTGTAAATTTCATTTTATTAGTTAATTAAATGAAATTTATGAAGTAATTTTTGTGCAATTGCAAAGGCTTCTTTTCGGATTTCGGGGACGGCCGTTGTTTCCAATTTTTCACCAAGCAGAAGGGCTCCGAGCGCATAGATTTTCCCTGGTACGTTGCCTTGAATGTATCCATGAGGAGACAGTGCCAAACCCATTCCTAAAGTATCCCAAAGGGCCATTCCTTTTTGATGCAGATTTTGAATCAAGGGATTTGGTTGTTTTTGAATTTGGTACTCAGGACCCGTGCATTTAACTACGTAATTGACAGGAATCTGCAACGATTTTTCAGCTGTTCTCACTGTCACATTTAAGGTCTCGGCATTTTCTATTTCGATCGCGGTGACACGCCCAGCGAGCATGTCTAACTTTTCCTGTTTTTTTAGTTTTTCCAGCATATCAAAACTGGCAACTGCCATGCGATGACGATGATTATTCCATAACGAGAAGAGATGGCGTAAAAATTGTTTTTTCTCGGGAAGGGGAAGGGCTGCCCATAAAGGTTGGGTGCAACGGCGTAAAGAATCGATTACATCTCGCCACTCAGAATGAGAGACGATTTTTTTGCGTACAGTTCTGAAAAGTCCGCGTGCGGTTAAAGGAAGCTCCTTGGTTTTGACTTGAGGGAGAGGATGGGCAGGAGGTGCTGTAAGATGAGGTTGTGAGGAAGTTCCGCGTGGAGATACACAAATCATTTTTCCGTCAAATGCCTGATGTACCAAGGAAGCAACCGTATCTGCCATGGTTAAGCCCGCTCCAATCATGAGAACTTTGGAGGAATGTAGAAACATGCTGTCCAGGGCAGAGCTATTCCAAGGATCGGAAATGTAGCGAGGATGATCCAATAACTGAGGCGTTTCAAAAGAGAGCTTTTTACTAGGGGGAACACCACAAGCCAGAACAAGGGCATCCACTGTCACCGGATTTTCATGCGCAACTTGAAGGAGGAGTTGATCGTTGGATTCGGAGGCATCTAATACTTTTTGAAGGATCACAGTAAGCTTAATCTTTTTCTCTTCCGCGACAGCTTGTACTCTTTCATATAAATCTTCTAAGTAAAGCCCGTATAATTTGCGCGGTAGAAAGGCATCTGGATGTAAAATGGTTTTGGGAAAAAGAGGCTGAAGAGTCTCTTTCCTTTTTTCCACCCATTTCCAAAAATCATCAGGGTGCTCTTTTAAAGCTCCCATAGCATTTGCGCGCACATTCAGAGGATGGGTTTCACAATCTGTTGAAAAAGCCACTCCTTTGGGAAGTCGATGAGATGGTTCGAAAAGGAATAGGTTAAAAGGAGTCTGGGCCTGGAAAATCAAGTTCGCTAAAACCGCTAGCCCTGAAATACCTCCTCCGGCAATGGCAATTGAAGTGGTGGACATGAAACCTCATAAATTATGCATTTAAAGTTTAAATCGTATATCATCTTCATGCAATTTAAAAAGCGAGGAATTTTCGATGGCTATAACTCCCCAAGCCTTTCAACATTTACTTGGATCGACCATCTTGATGCCTAAAGAACGTAATGAGGCCTGGCGGCTATACAAACAGGTCTGTCCGGATGAAGCTTTAGCTTTTGTACACCATTTGAAACAAAAAACGGAAGCTTTACGTCAAAGCTGCCTTCTACGATCGACACCAATTCCTTACCAAACATGGGGAGCAGCTTGTATTGAGCAAGATGCGATCCATCAAATGAATCATGCCATGCGGCTACCAATTGCTGTCGCCGGAGCTTTAATGCCTGATGCCCATATGGGCTACGGATTGCCGATTGGCGGGGTGCTGGCGGTAGAAAATGCGGTTATTCCTTATGCCGTTGGTGTCGATATCGCGTGCCGCATGATGTTGAGTGTGTATCCAGAGTCTCCTGAAGCTTTAAGAGACTTTCATTCAACAAGACATCAAGCATTTCAAGAGGTGTTGCTTGCGAATACCGTATTTGGCTCAGGGCCTATGGGGCAGCATGAGGGGAAAATTGAGCATCCTGTTTTAGAAGAAAAACATTGGCAAGGGACAAAACTCACGCGTGGTTTGCGGCAAACAGGTATTCGACAAATCGGAACGAGCGGGGGCGGAAACCATTTTGTGGAATGGGGAGAGCTAGAGATTGGCAGCTCTGAAAATCCGTTAGGACTTCAGGTGGGAAAATATGTGGCTTTGTTATCACATAGTGGATCGAGAGGGGTGGGAGCTAAAATTGCAGATCACTATACAAAATGGGCCATGGAACAAATGCCTACTTTAGAACAATCCGTGCGCCATTTGGCATGGCTGCCGCTGGATAGTGAAGCAGGATTAGAGTATTGGGATGCTATGCAACTCGCTGGAAAATTTGCTTCTGCAAACCATCATGTTATTCACCAAAGAATCAGCCAAGCATTGGGATTAACCCCATTGACTTCGGTAGAAAACCATCACAATTTTGCATGGAAGGAAAGCGTCATCATTGATGGCATTGAAAAAGAATGGATTGTGCACCGCAAAGGGGCCACGCCTGCCGGAAAAGATGTCCTAGGAATTATCCCTGGAACGATGGCGGATGTGGGGTTTCTGGTGAGAGGGAAAGGTCATGCAGCTGCTTTAAATTCTGCTTCACATGGAAGTGGCCGCCAGATGAGCCGTACACGTGCGAAACAGAACATTACTTCGGAACAGCATGCCGCTTATCTTTCGCAAAGAGGTGTTAAATTGATTGGAGGCGGCTTAGATGAGGCCCCTCAGGCTTATAAACCAATTGAACAAGTGATAGAAGCACAGTCAGATCTGGTCGAGGTTTTAGGGGTCTTTCAACCCCGTATTGTGCGCATGGCAAGTGATTAAGCTTTGATAGCGAATCTGTTAAAATTACGATTGTGGTTTTTCGCATTCTATATTAACCTGAATTTTAAGTTATCTCCTCTACTTAATATGAGGTATTTATGTGGGCCAAAGAGTATCGCGATTATCCTCCAGATACAACTCTTAAGAAATATCGGGTGGAACCCAGCCAAGGAATTGTAGGTTGTGAAATGCACGAGATAAATGGTTGGGGCAATCGCATTCATATTCCGCT
Organism: Parachlamydia sp.; assembly: GCF_050255895.1. Lineage (NCBI taxonomy): Bacteria > Pseudomonadati > Chlamydiota > Chlamydiia > Parachlamydiales > Parachlamydiaceae > Parachlamydia > Parachlamydia sp. The sequence continues at coordinate 5,276 of NZ_JBFWIR010000085.1, read as the reverse complement.
AAAAAAGAAAAGAAAAGGGCTGATCTCTTCCATTGTCAATTGGCTGTTTTCTTTTGGAACTAAAAAAGAGAATGAGTGATGACGCAAAAAGGAGAACATACGTGGGATCTTGTGGTGCGTTACCATCAATGTCCGAAATGTGGTGCGATTATAGAAAATCGGGAAGATTTTAAATACCGTCTTGGCCATTATGAAAAAGATCTCGAATGCCCGCGATGCCACCATGCTTTTACGCTAGTGAAAAACGTTTCACTAAAAATGGGTCCTTTTATAGGAGAGGGTGGGGCAGTAGAAGTGGATTGGAAAGAATAATTTGGAGAAAAAATTCATGATTGATAGTGAAGAAACGAATTTCGAAAGGGAAGAAGAAGAGATCGCGATTGGAACGTTAGAGAGATATTCTGGATCAGATGTCTCAGAGTTTCAACCTTATCTTTTGCTCACCAACTTTCCTAAATATGTGCAATATTTTGCTTCAAGCCGAGATCTGCCGATCGTCGAAGGATCGATGTTTTCGGTCGCGCATTCACCCAAAGAGAAGGTGAGTATTTTGGATTTTAAAATTGGGTCACCCGCCGCCGCACTGATTGTCGACTTATGTGCGCATCTTCCCATTAAAGCGAGCCTTCTTTTAGGCATGTGTGGAGGATTAAGACGTCATTATCATGTCGGAGATTACTTTGTCCCGGTTGCCGGGATTCGAGGGGAAGGAACGTCTGATTTCTACTTCTCGCAAGAAGTTCCTGCGATGGCCAATTTCCTCGTTCAAAAAGCTGTGACAAATGTGTTGATGGAAGAGGGGATTAAATATCACCTGGGGATTACCCATACGACCAATAAACGTTTTTGGGAGTTTAATCCTGACTTTAAGGCCCGTTTAAATGCCACACGTCCACAAGCGGTTGAAATGGAATGTGCAACCCTTTTTATGGCCAGTTATTACCATAAACTGCCGCTTGGTGCGCTCTTGCTGATTTCAGATCTGCCTTTAAGTCCAAAGGGCATTAAGACTAAAAAAAGTGCTCAAGATGTCTATTCAAAGTACACGGCAGAGCATGTGGAATTGGGCATAAAGGCCATTGATGAATTAGATAACTTGCTGAAGCTTGAAGAAAAAGGTGTTTTTAGAGGAAAGCGACGCAAGTTTGAAGATCAGCTCAACGACTAACGCTTAAACCTTTCCTTTTCCCATTTGTCAAGAGCTTGTTTGGTTACCCTTTCAAGCTCTTCAGGCGTTTTTATTTTTCCTAATAACATTTTGTGAGAGAGGATTTGCTTGCCTTTTTTCCATTCAATGGAGAGTGCCAGCTTATCAAATTTTAATGTCGTATAGCCTCGTTGGGAAGCGAAGACCCGAATGCGTGTGAGCGCCATGAGCCATTGCACTTGGATGACAAGGGGACCAAACCGATCTTTCAATTCTTGCTCGATAAGCTCGACATCACTTAAAGCAATGGCTTCGCCCAAACGTTGATAGATCTCCATCCGCAGGCTGACTTCATTGACATAATCTTCAGGAAGACAGGCATCGTAATGAAACTCTAGTTTAGTCTCAACCATACCGGCCGACAACTCACCTTGTAGGGTTTGAATGGTTCTTCTTAAAAGTTTGCAATAAAAATGGAATCCGATAGCAGAGACATGGCCTGATTGTTCGGTTCCTAAAATATTGCCGGCGCCTCGAATTTCCAAATCGTGCATTGCCAATTTCATGCCGCCGCCATATCCACAAGCTTCTGCTAAAGCATGCAAGCGTTTTCGGGCCAATTGTGGAAGTGATTTCAAATTGGGAACTAAAAAGTAAGCATAGGCACGCCTGTTCCAACGACCCACTCGTCCGCGTAACTGATACAAGTCCGCTAATCCAAATTGATCTGCGCGATTGATGAGGATGGTATTGGCATTTGGGATGTCGATGCCGCTTTCGATAATCGTGGTGGCAACTAAGATATCAGCCGCACCACTTTTAAACGCGTGAAAGACAGAGTCAATCTCGTCGGCGCTCATTTGCCCATGTCCGACCACGACACGCGCCTGTGGGAGCAATTCTTTGATTTTTGAAGCCACACCAAAAATCGTTTCGACGCGATTATGGATGACATAAGCTTGTCCATCGCGCGAAAGTTCCCTTAGCAGGGCATTTTTAAACACAAGATCACCCGGTTCCGAAATAATCGTGGTAATAGGCAAACGATCTTGAGGAGGCGTATTGATCACAGACATATCTCTAGCCCCAACAAGAGACATGTAAAGGGTGCGTGGAATGGGCGTTGCAGAAAGGGTAATGCAATCGACACCCATTTTAATTTTTTTCAAATGCTCTTTTGCTTTCACTCCGAAGCGATGTTCTTCATCAATAATGATCAAGCCAAGATCATGAAAAACCACATCTTTACTAATCAAACGATGTGTTCCGATCAGAATATCGATACTTCCTTTTGCCGCCTGCTCTAAGGTCTCTCGGATTTCTTTGGGCGTGCGAAAGCGGGAAAGTACCCCAATTCGGACAGGAAAGTTGGACATTCTTTCGATGAAATTCTCATAATGTTGCATTGCTAAAACAGTGGTTGGCACAAGCAATGCAACTTGTTTGTGTCCATCCATTACTGCTTTAAATGCGGCTCGCATGGCCACTTCGGTTTTACCGTATCCCACGTCGCCACAGATAAGGCGATCCATCGATTTCGTCGACTGCATATCTTCTTTGATACTGGCAATTGCGTTAAGCTGATCTTCGGTCTCTTCGTAGGGGAAATCCTCCTCAAAGTCTTGCATGTCGATACTATCAGAAGGATAAATAAGGCCAGCCTTTAGAGAACGGTGTGCGTAAAGTTGCAAGAGGTCTTTGGCATATCCGACAATAGCTTCTTGCGTTCTTTCTTTCGTTTTTTTCCAACGAGCACTACCCAGGGTATGCATGCTTGGAAGATCTTCACTACTGCCAATGTATTTGGTGACGAGGTGAGCTTGATTGAGGGGGACATAGAGTTTGCCATTTTCGGCATATTCAATCAGAAAAAATTCACTCAATACGCCATTGTGGTTTAGCTTTTTTTCAAGCCCTAAAAATCGTCCAATTCCATGATTGAGGTGGACGACCATATCTCCAGGAACAAGATGGTAGGATTCGGAAGGTGGTGTATGATAAGTGCTGCGTAGCTTTTGTCGACGTAGCTTATAACGATGAGAAACCTCTGTGAAAGGAATCACTAAAAGCTGCTCTTGTGCAAGCACCAAGCCGCTCGAAAGGTATCCATTTTGGTAAACAGTTTGAGTGGGTAGTGGAATACTTTTTTGTGCAATTTTTTGCTTAAGCGTGTTTTCTTCTAATTCACTTGCGCACAGAAAATGCAGATGCGCTTCTTTGGGAATGTGAGCTAAATTTTCTAAAATATCATTTCCCGAAACCTCCTGCTCTTCATCTCGAAAAGGAAGGAGATAGTCCACTAAAGGGATAAAAGGAGAAAGCCATCGTTTAGCCATTAAGTCTTTGTTAAACATGCTAAAGGCCAAAGTATGCATGGGAGCACTTTCTGAATAAAAACTCTTCCCCTTTGGACTCTTCAGTTTAACTTCTGTGAGTTCCTCAATGGGCTGACGGCTCCAATAAATCTGTTGCAGGGGAGCGATTTGCTCAAACAGGTTTTCAATGCTTTGAAAAGAGCGCGTCGGGGATCCACAAATATGTAGCAAAGAGGAGTAGCGATCTTCTAGAGCTAAGAGGTCGTCAAAGATCACAATGGTTTGTGGGCCTAAATAGTCTAAGATGGTTGATAGCTTGGATGATTGCTGGATCAGCTCCATCTCTTGTGCAGGTGTGATTTCAATGTGCTCAACCGTTTTAATCGATCTTTGTCCAATTGGATCAAAGATACGGATTGATTCAATGTCGTCTCCCCAAAATTCGATGCGAAAGGGATCGGGTGAGGCCACAGGGAAGATATCGATAATGCCGCCTCTAATGGCGAATTCCCCTTTATCTGCCGCCACAGCTGAACGTCGATAACCCATTTCATTCAGTCGTTGAATGAGTGTGTCAAAAGGGAATGTTTCCCCTTTTTTTAGGGCAAGATAGAGGGAGTCAAAATTTTGAGGTGGAATCAAGCTTTGCAGGCAAGCTTGCAATCCGCTGATGATGATGTGTGGTTGAAAAGTTGCTGAGACTTGGCGCAAAGCTTTGTAGCGTGCCCCAACAGTGTCTGGACTGGGAGCGATATTTTCAGAGGGCAAAGTTTCCCAGGCCGGAAACTCAAGCAACGGGGCAGACGAAAAAAAAGGAAAGTCATGATATAGACGGCTTTCTTCCTGACTACCGCCTGTCAAAATCAAAACATGCTTGCCCGTTACCTGTAGAGCAAGAGAGGCAATAAGAGCTTTGGGAGCATTCCAAAGCTCTTCAATCAGAACCGGGTCGCCTTGCTTAAAAGCTTCTTGAAGCTCTAAAAGTTTGGGATGTTTGAAAAGTTCTTCGATCACATTGCCTCATCAATTTTTTACGACGCTTGTAAAAGTTCGCGGAATTTTGCCAAAGCCTCTGTCAGTTTTTGAGGAGCCTTACCACCGGCTTGAGCCATATTGGGCTTTCCACCACCTGTGCCTTCAATCATAGGAGCCAATGTCTTAATAAGTTGAGAAGCATTGATACCTTTTGCAACAAGATCATCGCTGACACGAATAATAAGATGGCATTTATCTTCTTCTGTGACACCCAGGGCAATGACACCTGATCCCATTTTGGCTTGCAAAAGTTCAAGGAAATTGCGTAGCTCAGCTGCTGGCACATCCACTTTGGCTATAATTGTGGGAATATGATGAATCACTTCGGTTTGTTGTGAAAGTTCTGTGACCATCCCTTCCATCTTGCCTTTTTTCAAGTTTTTCATTTCTTGAGCGAGCTGCTTGTTTTCTTCAACTAGCTTCTCAATCCTTTCTTGCAATTTTTGCGGTTGTGTTTTCAATAGCTCTGCCAGGGAATCGATGAACTGTTCGCTATGGCGAGATAGGCTTTCTGCATCTTCACCGGTGACAGCTTCGATACGACGCACTCCCGCCGCAATGCTGCCTTCTTTCGCGATCCGAAATAACCCAATATTACCCAAGGCAGAAGTATGTGTGCCCCCGCAAAGTTCTTTTGAAAACTCCGCATCAACAACGCGCACTTTAGCCCCATATTTTTCACCGAAGAATTGCTTAATGTCGGTGCTCTTTTGGGCTTCTTCATAAGCGATTTCGTATGTTTTTACAGGGAGATTCAATCTAATTCTTTGGTTCACAAG
>NZ_JBFWIR010000084.1:0-13578 GCF_050255895.1 Parachlamydia sp. | reverse complement strand
GATGGAGAAGAACCTTTTGGGATTTTGTATGCCTGCATTATGAAGTTCTTTGAATGTTAAAATTTTCGTTGAAAATGATGTTGAGGAAATCGATGTGCATGCGAAGCAAAGCAATGAAATCGTCAATATCCTCGTTCAATCGCGGGCCCTTGTAAACAAGTTTAATGCGCACACATTTTCAAAATACTACGTAGAATTGTTTAAATTTATCTTTGAAGCGAATGAAAAAGGAGCTTTTAAGGAAACGACTCATACACTTTATGGTTTGCTTGATCAATTCGTGACTACGCTGATAAATGAAAATGGACTCACACTTGACATGGAAGACGCAAAATCAATCTTTAACCATGTGACACGGTTGATTGCTTCTATCCAAAAAGATTTCTCCGATGTTGATGCCCATCCCCCACTTTTAAATCTGACGAAATTTTTTATTGGAAAAAACCTCTTGCGCATCTGCATTTCTCCCTTGAAGGAGTACCTTCAGCAGGTCCCTATTTTTGAAGAGGCTAAAGTTGTTGGTTTCAGAAAAATATAAATAGATTTTTTTCGCGGCTGAAATGGCCGCGAATTAATTTTCTATCCCGCGTTATTTTAAAAGAAACTAAACCATTCAATTGTTATATTATTAATAATAATTGTGTTCCTTACAATCTCGAATTTTCTGGATTTTAATTCTCATTACGTTTAAAAATGTACACCTATTTCAAAAACTCCATACACGCTATGTTTAATGAGGAAATAATGATGAAAGAAAAGATTCGATTTAACTTGAACAAAGTTGCCCGATTTTTCGCATTTTCCATGCTTCTATTTGTTGTAGGTCAGCAAAAGATTCATGCAGAAGTTTGGGGAAAAGTGGATTTTGGTCCAGCTTATGTCCATGTCGACGTATTGAATTTTAACCGCACTGTGAAAAGAATGGATTTGATTGCGTATAAAGCGGACGCAACTGTCATCGTTAAGGATGGATGGTGCATTAAGCCAAGCATTTTGTATGGAGCGAACCAAGGTGACTTGTTTACAGCAAGCATTGGAGTTGGACATTGCTTCCCTATTTTTGAAAAATTGATCGTCACACCCGTTGTTGGCTTTGGTTATTCTTTCATGCGCACAACGTTTAAAATGCCATTTCAAGGGTATAAGTTGATTTTTAAGGAAAGATTCCGTTCCTATTCCCCTTATATGGGATTGGAAGCAACCTATCGTATTCGCCCTAATTTGAGAGTTTGCGGACAAGTTCAATACTGGTGGAGTCGCACTCGTACAACGATTAAGCACCTATTGAAAAATAAAGACCATACAAGCGGTCCAAGCTATGCGGCGATGTTGGAATATGACTTATGTGAAACAGTATCAGTCAATGTTGGTGCTGCTTACAATCGCAGTCTAAGCAAGGAAAAGCATGGTATCCGTGGATATGGTGCTAAAGCAGGCCTAGCTTATTGGTTTTAAGCCATTCATTTTTCTCCAAAAGCTCATTTGGGCTTTTGGAGAATATCCCTTTTTTTCCCATGACTATTAGCGATAAATAAGTTATATTGCTTTTTTGAGCTTATTGTTAACGCCTAAAGGACGGTCGTCATGAGAATTGGATCACACACATTCCTTTATCTCTTTATCTGCTTATCCCTTTTTCATCCAAGCTATGCAGAACGGCTTATTCTTCATTTTGACATCAATGAGACCTTAATTGCTTCTGACCAAGCCGCAGGCAAATCGGCGAAAGATACCATCAATCGAGCACTAGCGCAGAAGTATAAAGAGAAATGGAGCGAGTCCATCGCAGAGCCCATCTCTTATCAAGAATATGTTTACCGTTATCTTTTGCCTGGTGATAAAAATAACTCACAGTTGAAAGAAAAAAGATTGCAAAAACTTTTTCATTTTACGGACTTTATACAGGCATCCGCCTATCCCATTAAAAATCAGGTTTTAGCTGAATATCACCATTGTCTAAATAAATTTGTTTCAGGGGAACCTATTCAAATTTTCCCCTCCTTCTTTAAGATGATTAGACATTTGCAAAACCAAAGGGTTTCTTTCACCTTGCAAATTCGGACTTTTGGAAAAGAATTGCCCCAGATTGTGCAAGCAATTAACACACAGTTGGGATGCGAGTTTATCAAATATAACGCTCGGTTTGAGAATCGCCATTTGTTTATTGAAAACAGACCCAAACCCGTTATTTCACTGCCAGAAATTTATCAATTTTTTAAAATATGCAATGTGGGCGTGCAAGATAGTTGGAAAGAATGGAGCGAACATCAAAAGTACGCTGCCTATGGCAAATTATTCCCGATTGATTTAGAAGACCCTCATACGATAGCCATTTTTTTTGACGACAACATTCGCCCTCAAGAGCCGAAAAACATTGTCAATGCGATTGATATCCGGAGTGGCTGCTCTGTCTCTGCTCGAGATTTGATCGAGACACACAATTTGGTGATCGTCGACATGCTTCAGGCGATTGAAGATGAGGATTATTTTATTAAGCATGTCCAGCAAGCTTGTGCGCATTCGATGAAGCAAAAACGTTTAGAATTATTAGAACTTGTAGAATTTTAACAACCAAAAGTAGATCCATGAAAAGTGATGCTCCAAAGCCTATTTATTTAACTGATTATAAATCTCCAGATTATTTGATCGAGAAAGTGGACCTCCACTTCGATCTGGAAGATGAAAAAACAAAAGTAACCTCGAAACTTTTCATCAAGCAGTCAGAAACTGGAAAGGGAGCCCCTCTCGTGCTGACTGGAGAACATATGCAACTCCTTTCAGTCAAAATGAATGGTGAACCACTATCCCCATCTCAATATCAAGTGGATGAGAAAAGTTTAACGATTCCTGCTCTTAATCCAACATGCACATTGGAAATTACGACAGAAATTAATCCAAAGGGAAATACCGCTTTGGATGGCCTGTATAAATCAGGTGGAATTTTTTGTACGCAGAACGAACCAGAAGGTTTTAGACGAATTACTTACTTTCTAGATCGCCCAGATGTGATGTCCAAATACACGACCACCATCGTTGCGGATAAAGCACGTTTTCCTTTGCTTTTATCCAATGGAAATTTGATTGGGAAAGGGGATTTGGCTAATGGTAAACACTGGGCGCAATGGGAAGATCCTTTTGCAAAACCATGCTACTTATTTGCTTTGGTGGCAGGGGATTTGGGATGTATCGAAAACGTGTATACCACACGATCTGGAAGAAAAGTCGATTTAAAGATTTACTGTGATAAAGGCAATGAGTCCAAGTGTCATCATGCGATGCAATCTTTAATCCACTCGATGAAATGGGATGAGGATGTATTTGGTTTAGAATATGACCTTGATATCTACATGATCGTAGCTGTCGACTCCTTTAACATGGGTGCAATGGAAAACAAGGGCTTGAACGTTTTTAATACGAATTGTGTGATGGCAGATGCAGAATCTGCAACAGATGACAATTTTACCCGTGTTGAAAAAGTGATTGCGCATGAATATTTCCATAATTGGACAGGCAATCGCATTACTTGCCGCGATTGGTTTCAGCTGACCTTGAAAGAAGGATTAACTGTTTTCCGCGATCAAGAGTTCTCTGCGGATATGGGAACGGTTCATCGTATTGAAGATGTGCAAGCTTTACGTGAATTGCAATTCGCCGAAGATGCCGGGCCCATGGCGCATCCTATTAAACCGAGCTCTTATATTCAGATTAATAATTTTTATACCACGACTGTGTATAAAAAAGGTGCTGAAGTCATTCGGATGATTCACACCTTGATTGGAAAAGAAAAATTTCGAAAGGGGATAGACAAATACTTTGAGCTATATGATGGGCAAGCTGTGACCACGGATGATTTTGTGCATGCCATGGAATTAGCTTCAGAGAAAGATCTCACGCAGTTCAAACGTTGGTATACGCAAAGTGGAACACCCCATGTAGACTTAGGTTTTAAATATGATGCCGAGAAGAAAAGATTTGAGATGACAGTTGCTCAATCTAGCGCACCCACTCCCGATGGCAGTGAAAAGCTCCCATTTTATTTTCCATTCAAGGTTGGATTGCTAAATGACAAAGGGGAATCTCTTTCCTTTATGGCTCCAGGAAGTTCAGAGAAGAGCATGGAAACCGTGCTATGCATTTCAAAAGATAAAGAAACATTTATTTTTGAAGATGTGGCTAGCAAACCTATCCCTTCTGTCAATCGAGATTTTACAGCTCCTATCACTTTGACTGCCCCGTATAGTCGCCATGATTATGCTCTTCTAATGGCTTACGATCCCAATCAGTTTAATCGTTGGGATGCCAGCCAAACATTGGCTACGCAAGTTCTTTTAGAAATGGTTGAAGAATTGCATGAAGGGCAGGATCCGATGATCGATGACGACTTCATGGAAGCCTTTGGAAAAATTCTAACAGATCCTTTATTAGATATGGCCTTAAAAGCGAAACTCATCTCCTTGCCAAGCGAGGAAATGTTGCATCAAAAGCAAAAGGAAATTGATTTTGATGGCGTTCATCTGATGCGTGAATTTGCAATTTTAGAATTGGCCACGCGCTATGAAGATGAGTTGCTAAAGATTTATCAAGAATGTCATTCGGATGCCGAGTATACCTTCGATGCAGTTTCTGTAAGCAATCGCACTTTAAAAAATTTATGTTTATCCTATCTTTCTGCCACTTACAAACCCGAGTTTACCCGTCTTTGTGAGCAGCAGTTTTCCAAAGCCAAGAATATGACGGACCAATTTTCTGCACTTGTAATGCTCAATCAAATTGATTCGCCTTCACGTCAAAAGGTGCTCGATCAATTTTATGCCCGATGGAAGCATGATCCTCTCGTGATGTGTAAGTGGTTAGCTGTGCAAGCCTCTTGCAAATTGGATGGAACTTTGGAGAAAGTTAAGGCTTTGACACACGATCCTGTATTCGATTTTAAAGTTCCGAACCTTGTACGAGCCCTTTTCGCCAGCTTTATGGATAACCATGTGCATTTCAATGCAAATAATGGAGAGGGGTATGCGTTTTTGGCGGATACGATCATTCATCTCGATCCGATGAATTCGCAGATCGCGGCCAAGCTGGCAGGTGGCTTTAAAAAATATGCAAAATTGGATTTTTTAAGAAAGAAAGTCATGAAAGAGCAGCTAGAAAGAATCTTGGCGCAAAAGAATATTTCAAACAATCTTTATGAGATTGTGTATAAAACCCTGAAATCTGATCAAAATGGCTGAACAAACGCAGCGCCTGTTTTTTGGTTTTGAGATAGAGGCTCCCTGGCCGCAAGATTTGCCAAAAGGGAGAGTTCTGACGGAATCTTGCAGGCATATGACTTTGGCATTTTTAGGCAATGTAGAAGGGCAGAAGGTGCATAGCCTTCTGCCCTCTTTTCCTAAACCTTCTTTTCAGTTTGGTCTATTGGGTTATGTGGATCACCTGACTTTCCTTCCTAAAAAACATCCACGGGTCGTTGCCTGGCATGTAGAATGCAGCCAATTAGTTGAAGCGTATCAAAAGGATCTGATCCATTGGTTGCAAACACATGCATTTACATTTAAGGAGCGAGAAACCTTTCTTCCGCATATTACCATCGCGCGCGCCCCTTTTTCTTTTCAAGATTGGCGAAAATCCTTTGAGCCTTTTCCTGTTGTTTTAAAAGCGATTCACCTTTATGAAAGCCTTGGGAATTTAAATTACGTTTCCCGGTGGAGTTACTCTTTAATTCCTCCGTTTGAGGAATTCGAACATACCGCGGACGTGGCCTTTTGCATACGAGGAACAACGCTTGCTGATCTCTGTATCCATGCACAGGCTGCTTTGTCTTTTCTTTTTCCACCGATACGCACTTTTTTCCCTCCCATGAATGGTATTTCTTCTGTAGAGGAAATCATCCAACATCTCAATGCGGGGATTACACGCGCAGATGGCAGGCTTGGATGCCCTTTCAAGGCAGTCAGTTTACATGGAGATATTCGAGAGTCTAAAAATCACTTTTTAGAATGGGAGATGATTGTCGATGTATAATCTAAAAAAAATCAAACCAGCAACCTATCTTTTGCCACAAGAGGGAAATATGCTTGTGCCGGGATTAGTCATTGCAACAGAGGAATTGATGCAAGGAGGGGATTTTGAAAAACCTTTAGATCAAGTTCGCAATGTGGCCCACCTTCCAGGCATTGTCGGATATAGCATTGCCATGCCTGACATCCATTGGGGATATGGTTTTCCCATTGGAGGGGTGGCTGCAACGGATGCTGAGATAGGTGTGATCAGTCCTGGAGGTGTTGGCTATGACATCAATTGTGGTGTGCGTTTAGCCCTTGTTCCTATTCCCTTTAAACAGATTTCTTCTCGCGATCGAGATGCTCTCTTAAATGCGATTTTTAGGAATGTTCCCTCTGGAGTAGGACACGGCTTTTCTAAAATGAAAAAGAAGCTTTCAAATTCCGACTATCAAGAGCTCATTAGTAAAGGAGCACTGTGGTCAATCGAGCATGGATATGGCTTTGAATTAGATTTGGAATATATGGAAAGTCGAGGGTTTATTGCGGGAGGGGACTTAAGCGCGGTATCCTTGCAAGCACGTGAAAGAGGGGAAAGCCAATTAGGTTCCATCGGTTCAGGGAATCACTTTGTGGAAATTGGGGAAATTCAAAAACTTTTTCTTCCGGAGATCGCAAAGGCCTGGGGTGTTGAACAGGGACAAACCTATATCTTGATCCATTCAGGATCGCGTGGATTCGGACATCAAGTATGCCAAGATACGCTAGATGATTTTCTCAAGCAAGGATATGCCAAAGGGCTACCGGATCGACAGCTTGTAGCCGCTCCTATTCATAGTGAGGCGGGTCGTAACTACTTCAAAGCCATGGCTGCTGCTGCAAATTATGCATTTAATAATCGGCAGCAAATTTTGCATGCTGTGAGACAAAGTTTTTTTGAAACGTGTAAGATCGCTCCCGAGGAAATTCGTTTGCTTTATGACGTTTGCCATAATATTGCCAAATTTGAAACGCATGAGATCAATGGAGAAATGCGCAAGCTTTGTGTGCACCGAAAAGGGGCTACACGTGCATTTGGTGTTGGAGCTCAAGAGCTTAATCCTCTTTTTCGGCAAACTGGTCAACCCGTTTTGGTGCCAGGTGATATGGGAAGAGCCAGCCATTTGATGGTAGGGAAGGGGAATCCTTTGACCTGGTGTAGTTCATGCCACTGGGGCGGGAAGGGCTAAAAGTCGTATTCAATCTTTGAAATCGTGGAAACAAAAAGATCCAATTCGTTATATGAAAGAGCAAGGAATCACTGTCAAAGCGAACTCCCCACGCACAATTGCGGAAGAAATGCCGGATGCTTACAAAGATGTGGACAGTGTGGTGGATGCCGTACAGGAAGCGGGGCTTGCCGATAAGGTTGCTCGCTTAAAACCTTCATTTGTCATTAAAGGATAGCATAATGCGCGCAATGTTGCTTGAAAAGCCTAAAACTCCTCTGAAACTTGTAGATCTTCCTATACCTGAGCCAACATCCAGCCAAGTCCTTTTGCAGGTGGAAGCCTGCGGGGTTTGTCGAACCGATTTGCACATTCGGGATGGAGAGCTCACACATCCCCATCTACCACTAATTTTGGGCCACCAAATTGTGGGAATTGTGACAGGGGTGGGAAGTAAGGTAAAAAATTTTAAAATCGGAGATTGCGTGGGCGTGCCCTGGTTAGGGGGCTGTTGCGATGCTTGTGAGTATTGCCTTTCGGGACGAGAAAATCTTTGTGATCATGGAATCTTTACCGGGTATCAAGCCCAAGGTGGCTTTGCAGAGTATGCTGTCGCGAATGCCTCATTTTGTTTTCCGATTCCTGCCGGATTTTCCCCATTGCAGGCCGCTCCCTTATTGTGTGGGGGATTGATTGGATATCGAGCTTTAAGAATGACGGGGAATGCCAAAAAGTTAGGATTTTACGGATTTGGGTCTTCGGCGCATTTATTGACTCAAGCTGCTGTTTACCAGGGGAAAAGTGTGTATGTGTTTACCCGTCCTGGCGATGAAAGAACACAAGCTTTTGCTAAAACATTAAAAGCTATCTGGGCAGGTGGGACGGATGAATTACCGCCTGTTGAACTCGATGCGGCGATTATCTTCGCTCCCGCCGGAGATTTAGTTCCTACCGCTTTGAAAGCTTTAGCCAAAGGTGGCGTGGTAGTTTGTGCGGGCATCTATATGAGTGATATTCCATCATTTCCCTATTCTCTTCTTTATGGAGAGCGGATGATCCGCTCTGTGACAAACCTTACACGCCAGGATGGCAACGAATTTTTAGCTTTGGCATCCAAAGTTCCCATCCATAGTCAGGTTAACGTCTATCCTTTAGAAAAGGCGAATCAAGCTTTAGATGATTTAAAACAAGGAAAAGTAAATGGTTCTGTCGTTCTTCAAATCAAGGATTAAAGACATGATCCAAGCGTTTTTGTTTTAATTGGCATAACCATGTCTTTATAGGTATATAAGCATATTTCGCACCAACTGCTTCTGATGTAAATTGAGCAAATGCTGTTTTTGAGCCTACGTGGGATGGAAGAATTGTTGTATGATGGAGCATAAACCGTCCGAAGAAATTGTAGCTTTAAAAACGTTTAGCTCTATTTATTTAGACGAATTTTTAGAGTGGGCTACAGACGCCGAGGTTACAAAATATTTGATGTGGAATATCCCAACTGAAGAAAAGCGCCCCCCTTTTGTAAAATGTTTTTACTCTAAAAACTAGAAGTTAGCCCTATAAACCAGGTTCATTTTTTTTATCATTTTGAGAATTTGTGTAGTGTACTTTCTTTTTTAATCAGTCATTTAGGGAGGCTTGTTTCTTCATCAGGACTTATTGAGCTCTTTTTGGATCAAAAGGGATCTCGCTGGATGTTTCTAATCTTTTCTGAATAAGAAAATCCGATTGCTAAGAGCTCTATCCCGATCTGGGAAAATTTCCACCGTGCTGCATTTACATCTCTTCACTTTTTTTGCTTTGCTTGGATTTAACAAACAATTCTAAAAACTCGTACAATAACCATTCAGGAAGTTCTTTTAAGGCTCTTTTTTCTTGTTTAGTGAGAGCATGTTCAAATGCATCGGATGTCGCAAACATTTTAAAGGCTTTGATATTTTTCTCCTTCGCCGCTTGGATTAAAGCTGTGTTCCCTTGTGTGTCTACAAGGGTTAAATTCGCATGCGTTATAAAAAGATTAAGCGCTTCAATACTTGCAGGGCGATGTTTCAAATAGTGAAATAAGAGGGGTGACCCTAAATAAGCCATGTTAATATCAGCTCCACAGGTGATGAACCGATTGACTAATGCAAAATCACGATTTTGTAGGGCTTTCAATAGCGGAGGTATTTGAAATAGCTTCTCATCATTTAAGTTGGTTTTTGTTTGCTCGAGAATTTGTTTGAGAAAATCGAGATCAAAATGGGTTGCTATAAAATCTAAAGGAGTTATTTTGTGCGTATTTTCAATCGTCAAAGAAGCATTTAACTTTAACAATGAGCAAATTAAAGTGAGATCTTGGCTTTCTATGGCAAGATGCAAAGGTGTATTGCCCTGTTTATCTTGGGCATTGATATCGGCTCCATATTCGACAAGAACGTGAATTCGATCGAGCGCTTCATTCTTCCCAAACAAAATCGCACAATGTAAGGGTGAAAGTCCTTTAGCATCAGCTAGATTTGGATCTGCCCCTTTTTCCAGCAAAAGGTGTATCGTGTTTAGCTGACCTATGTGGAGAGGCGTGCGTTGAGTCGTTTCTTCAGTTTGATTGATATGGATATTTGGATAATCGAGGATTTGCTTAAAAAATGAGGTGTCTTTGCTGGCATGGAAAGCTGCGTAGCAAAGGATCGGTTGTTTAGAATGGATTCCTGCTTGGTGGTTTAGCAAAATCTGGCAGATGGCAGCATTGTTTATATCAAGCGCGAGGATGAAGAGTTCTCCCCCTTCATCATCTTTCAGATCAAGTCCATTTTCAAACATCAAGGCTAAGAGTTCTGTATTTTCCTGCTGGATGATGTAGTCAATGGCGGAGACTCCGAATCTATCTTTATGTCTCATGGGAGCGCCATGTTTGATTAGTAGCTTTGCAATCTCTGGTTTGTTTAAGGATGCCGCTATTTGCAGAGCACCTGAATCATTCAAATTTTTAGCGTGAATGGATTGTAGATCTGTTCTTAAAAGGGCTTGTATGGCTGGAATGTTGTCAGATTCGACCGCTTGCAATAAGAGAGGATTCGTATGAAGACGAACTTTATTGAGAACATCTTTATCTTTTAATGTTCTTGCCAAATCGTATATTTGACATAGGATTTTTTTCTTCTCGCTTTCTGAATACTGGGAGCTTTGCGTAAATATCTCAATGGCTCTATCAAATGCTTTTGCAGTTTTAACGTTTGAATCATTAGTTTTTGTGAAAATGTATCTGTTGTTGAGCAAGGCGGTGTATAAAGCTACTTCTAGCTGTCTTTTGAGAGGCCAAAAGGTGTACATGAGAGCATCTAGAAAGTCTTGATCTTTTTCTTGTAGGTACTTATCGGGGGGAGCTGTTTGTGTCATTGCCAGATAATAATCATACATCACTTGTGTTTGAGAGAGCATTTTCTCTGTTTCTTGCGGATGATCTTTTGCGAATTTAATCCGATAAAAATGGTTTTGACCTACAATGTTAAATGTAACTTCCAGGGTAGCATGTGCATACGTGATAAGAATTTGGCTTAAAGCTTCTTGCTTACCACTGACCTTGCAGTGCATTTTTGCAATGAAAAAGGCTTTAGGAATGGGTTCAAATTTTGTTGAAATCGTGTTAAAAGTGGTTTCTGCTATTTTCTCAATCTCTTGATAAGGGGCTTCTATTTCTTTAACAAAATGGTGGATGGCCAAGCCTTTAGAAAGGAAAATAAGAGGGTTTCTCGTTGTGATGTAAAAAGGATCTTTTTCAATCATTTGAGAGAATATCAAGATGTGCTGTTGGATTTGTGACTGTTTGTCTCTTTTGTTTACGTCAAGGATGTCCGGAGTGTCTTTAAATACAGAATAAGAAATTTTAGGAAGATCTGAATGATTGAGGGGCATGAAAATTTGAGATAATTTTTCCATTTCATTCGAATACGTCAATTGGGCCACCGCATGACGTACTTCATCCTTTGAGAGCTGCTTGGGTAAATGGTGGTTTGATCTTTTGCCAAGCATCAATCTTTCCATTTTGTGCAAAAGACTTGTACTAAAGGTGTCGTAGTTAGAGCTACGTGTCACAGTTGGCAAAACGGATTCAATCAAAATGGGGCATTGAATTGTTTGATCTGGAAAGTGAATGTGGCGCATGTTTTTGCCAGCCAAGTAGCAGCTTCTCAGGCTTAAAAATGTGGGATTTAAGGCTTTAATGGTTTTTTGCAACTCTTCTGGAGGTAATCCGACAATGGTTCCCTCATGCATCACTTCTGGGTGATAGCTGGGATGGCTTCCATGTCCGCCAAAAAAGATAAATCGTGCAAATAGGCCCTGTGCGTTTGATGAGATAAGAATTTTTTCAATATCCGTGGATATTTCAAATGTTAAAGAGGGGGCTTTTGCTTGCTCAAAGCTAGCTTTTTCTAAATTGTCTTTAGAAAATCCCCAATCTTCTAAATGTTGACCTGAGGGCATGATCACACATAGGCTGCCATTTTTTTGTGCATAAAAATCAACCAGTGGATAAGAGGCGACTTCTTCATGCATATTTAAAAAATATCGATTGACAATGACAGGTTTCTTTTTGTCGATAAATTCCCTTACATTATGGCATAAGGCAATATTAACTGTACTGGTCAAGGGCTCAGTGTCGATCACGACTGCTAATCGAATCGCAATGAGAGGTTGTGTCAATTCTCTGTATGTTTCCTGGAGTTTTTCAAGTTCTTTTCGTTGTGTTTTGTGATTCATTATGTACTTTTCAAAGGTTTTCATGACTGATAAGAAAACATGAGGGGCTTTATGGCGCTTAGGGAAATTTTGAAAAGCCGTATCGTAGATGGATAGATCTTCCCCAAATTGAAAGCGAGGAAATCGATTAAGAACCGTATAAACATGTGATTTGAATGCGGTTACATTTTCTGGGGGAAGCGCAATTTTAAACAAAAATGTTGGTTTGGGAGGTTTGAAGGGAACGATTTGCGAGCGGTTATGTAAAAGGGCATCAAATAAAAGAGATATTTTTTTTTGAAGGATAGGAGCGGAAGAATTTTTTAATAATTTATATCTAATTTGGTTTAACCTAGGTCCATCCACTTTTTTTAAAAGTTCACAATAATGCATCAAATATTGAAAAATAGTGTCAAATAGTTTTTCCTGAGAACCCGTTTCATGGACAAGTGATAAAGATGGGTTTGCGAGGAGATTGAGTTCGCAGGAAAATTGGGGATAGATATGCATGATCATTTTTTTGAGTTAAGCATTTTGATTTATCCTAGTAGTATAACACATCTTTCTAATTATGAATATCTTGGTAGAATAATTTTACTGTTGCGGCTTTTATGATATTAAAAAAAATTACAGATCCTCATTTATCAATCCATACCTATCTTTTAATTGATGCAGACACACTTCAGGCCGCTGTTATCGATCCAACACGCAACGTAGAACCCTTACTATCAATCATTGCAGATGGGGGCGTTCAGGTTAGCTATATCTTAGAAACACATGTGCACGCCGATTTTGTCTCAGGATCAAAAGAGCTCAAGTCTCGCTTGCAAGGAATGCCCACGATTGTTTGTTCAGGCTTAGGTGAAGAAGAGTGGCAACCTCGTTATGCGGATCGTTTGGTGATGAATGATCGTGAAATGATTAATCTAGGCAATTTAACTGTGCAAGCTTGGCATGTTCCTGGGCATACTCCAGAACATCTCATGTGGGTCGTGTTTGAACACGATTCTCCAACAGCTGTATTTTCAGGCGATTTTCTTTTAGGAGGATCTCTAGGGCGTCCAGATCTTCTAGGACCGGACAAATGTTTAGGGTTAGCTAAACAGCTTTATCAAAGTACTTTTCACGTTTTAACAACTTTGCCTATGCAGATAAATGTGTACCCTGCCCATGGGGCTGGCTCATTTTGTGGGAAAAATATTGCGGATAAAAATCTCATCATTCTTGAAGATGAAATCCATACAAATCCTCATTTGCGGGCGCAGGCAGAAACTGAATGGATTAACCAATTATTAGCTGAAATGCCTCCTCCACCTCGTTATTTTGCGCGCTTGAAGCAATTAAATGTGAAAGGAGCAGATCTCATTGATTCTCTTACACCGCTCCGCGTGCTGGATATTCAGGAATTGCATTCATCAGATCTCGAGCTCGTCGATCTTAGAAATCAAGAAGCATTTGCTCAATCATTTATCAAAGGTTCCATAAATATCCCTTTTGGATCCTCTTTTACAAAATGGGCTGCAGAGATTGTCTCTGCTGATTCACCCATTGTATTCATTTCTTCCGATGCTGAAACCGTCACGAAAGCTTTAACATGTGTTAGGCTGGTGGGTTTAGATCACGTGATGGGTTATTTTTTGTGGAATGAGCAATCA
>NZ_JBFWIR010000083.1:0-13693 GCF_050255895.1 Parachlamydia sp. | reverse complement strand
TTTTTTAATATGATTTTTATTTTTTTTAAAATATGAGATGTAGAAGAGTATATATTAAAGTTGAATGATGGGCAATCAGAAAGCAAAAGAATGAGTCATCGTGTGTTTGAATGGAATAGTTGAAAAATGCAATCCCTCCTCCATTTTCTTTAAATAATAGATGTGGATAAGCTTCAAACAAGCGAATACAGAGTTTCATTCCAAGAGAATGATTCTTCAGCAAGATTTTATAAAGCCATTCATTGACAAGAGGGATGTACCGATTATCGAGTGCAAGGTGCTTCAAGCATAGATGTAAATCGTTGATTTCATCCTCGAGAAGGGGGCGACTATTGGCGAGAGATAGAATGCAGTGAATTTGAATCTGATCTCTTAGGAAAAAGCATTGAAGAAGTTGTTTTTCAAAAAAAAATTGAGGGTGTGTTTTTTTACGGAATTTCTTTAAAAGTTTAGTTTCAATAATGCTTAAAAGATGATCGTTTTGAATCCATTCAATATCCTGCTTTAAAGAAATTTCAAGACCAGGCTTCAGTAGATTTAATTGCGCTTGAATATAGCCAAAAACATGTTTACAGATTAACTTCACTTTGAGCAAAGATACACTTTTGCTTGTATGGGAGGCATCTAAGGAAATGTATTTGTCATGTAACTCAATTGTTTTCCAATCCTCGATATCTTTTAAATGAGTCCGGATTAATTCCAACTGACGCGAGTCATATGCTAAAAACATAGGTGGGTTATTTTTTTAAATAATGGAGTAAAATTGCTCCTGCTACAGCCACATTCAAAGATTCCATTTTTCCAGACATCGGAATTGTCACATGTTGAGAAAATAAAGGATGGGTGGAAGAAGAGACCCCTCGAGCTTCGTTACTAAGTACTAAAGCGACTTTTTCAGGGGGTGTGATGTCTTGCATCGGAGTACCTGAAACATCGGCTACCCAAGTTGTTAATTTATTGTGAGTGAGAATCTCTTCAAGCTCTTGTAAATCCCCTTTTCGATAGGGAAGGCGAAACGTTGCTCCGCGAGCTGAGCGGATGGCTTTTTCATTAAAAATATCGCAACTTTGATTCACAATAAATATGCCTTCCCACCCAAAAGCTAAAGCGCTTCTAATGAGTGTGCCCAAATTTCCAGGATCATTGATCTGATTGAGAACGAGTAGAGAGCGGATGTTTTTCAAAGGTGAGGGGGAAGGCATTTTGACTTCAGCCAAGACTCCTGGAGAATGTTGCATGCCCGATATTTTATCCAAAATGGCTTGATCAACCTGAAGGATTTCCTCAGCAGAAATTTCAGAAGGGATTAAGCATAAGTCTACTGTCAAAAGCCTTTTGATGGGATGTGTTTTAGCCACTTCGGCAATGACCGTGCTCCCTTCTAAAACGACACTTTGATGCTCTTGTCTGTAATCGCTATTTTGACGAATTTTTACTAAATGCTTAACAAGAGGATTTTGTAAACTAGAAAGTGATCGGATATTAGTCATCATAATGGCCATAAGGGGGATTGTTTAAGACTCGACAAGGCATCTTGTGCATTTTCGAGATTATTTAAAATTACGATCTTCTCAGCTTCTTTTAAAAGAAGGCCCATTTGTTTACTAGGAAGAATCCCTTGATCCATCAAAAAAGCGGAAGAAATGAGGGGATTTTTGTGTTGGATTCGTTCAATATGTTTGGCTAGTTTTTTTCTCAGGTTTTTATGGAAGTTTGCTAAATCTGTTCGCTCTTCCTCTGTTGCGGCATTGGCTATCATGATATCAAGACAAATTTGTGCTTCTGGCAGAGCATAATAATGGGTCCATTCGACCCAGTTGTCACCCGCATTGGCACTATTCATCAAATTTTGACCTTTTCGATAAACTTCGACATAATGGCAATCCCGTTTGCTTGTTTTCAGTTCTTTAAAAATATCTAAAAGGGTTGTCAAAGAAAGATCAGGAAACAGCTGTGCGAGATAGAGGATTGTTGGGGTTTCGTGAGGATACAAATGAAAGCTTTTGACGCGGTGTTTGATAGCATTTAAATGTGTATTTGCAAGGGTTGGAAAAATTTCAGCTAAGAGTTGCAACCGATGGAGTTCGATTAAAGCGTGGTCGAAAGAAGGGTAATTACTCATTTTGCAGAATTCTTGCCAGATTCTTTCCATCGCGACCGATGGAAAAAGAGTTGATGCATTTTCAATGATGGCTTCTTGCGTATCAGTATCAATGATAAAACCAAAACGGGAGGCGAAGCGGATCGCGCGTACCATTCTCAAGCGGTCTTCTAAAAAACGTTCTTGAGGGTTGCCTATTGTGCGAATGATACCAAGATCTAAGTCTACGGCTCCGCGTACAAAATCAAAAATGGTATCCTCGATTGGATCATAGAACATCCCGTTGATGGTGAAGTCACGTCTTTTAGCATCTTCTTGAGGTGTTGATAATTGAATTTTTGAGGGTTTACGTCCATCGAGATAATCAAAATCTTGACGAAATGTGGAAATTTCATATTGATGTCCTTCGATGAGAACGATGACGACCCCAAAGGCAAGACCAACGAGTAAAGTGTGAGGGAATAGATCTAAAATTTTCTCTGGCGGGGCATTGGTTGCAATATCGATATCAGAGGACGGGTGGCCCATGAGATAATCGCGGACCCAGCCTCCGGCAAAATAGGCAATATATCCTGCTTTGACAAGTTTTTTGACGATTTCCGTAGCGTGTAATTGTGCTTCATCCATGCGGCTTTAACCGAGTTTTAGCGCTATTGTACTGGATGTGAGGATGCACAACAAGAGAAAATATCTTAATACGTAACCAATTCGCCTTTCTGAACCGTTTGATTGATTTGCATTCCCCAAATTTTCCAATTTCCAAGTTCTTTTTTTAAAGCATAGTCAATTGTCATACTCTTATTGAGTTGGTGTAATTCAACTTCTATGACACCAATTTCACGTTCAATGACTGATTGACCATATTTGATCGATTCATATTGGCTTAAGAGGGGGAATTCTTTGATATATTTTTCAAATAAAGGTAAAGGAGTGTTGATTTGAAATTCTTTGGAAGTGAGTTGGTAAGCTTCTTTTAACTTGCCTTTTGAAATCGCCGACAATTGTTTATCCACAACAATTTGCAAGCTTTTAGCGGGATTATTCAAAGGAGAATTTTTATCTGAAGTCAGATAAAAACGCATACTCCAGACCTTCCACTGTCCATGTTCTTTTTCAAGCTCATATTCAATCGGGTATTTTCCTGAAGGGGTGTGGAGGATAACAACTATCTGTGGACGCTCTTCTGAACTAACAAAATCTTTAAAATCGATATGTTCATAATTAAATACAAAAGGGTAGGTTGAAACAAATTTTTCAAATTCATCAAAAGGCGTTTCTTTTTGGAATTGTTTGGATATTGTTTTGGTATAAGCGCTATGTGAATCCTCAGCTTTTAAATAGGCTAATTGGTTTTTTACGAGCATTTGGAGTTGATTTTGTTGTTCAGAGCTCGAATTAGAAATGTGAGGGTCAATGAGCTCGATGCTTAAGATTTTCCAAAAACCGTCTTCGTCAATAAGCTTGTATTCTATATTTAACTTTTGATTGTCTTTAGAAATCAATATGCCTTTGAGTGTTAAAATATTATCTTGAAAAGTAGACTCATAGAAGTTAATCGTTTTATTTTCATGAAAAGCTGGTTGATGCTGAATGAATTCCCTGAATTTGTCTAGACTTGTGGTATTTTGGAACTCTTTAGATGTATAGCTATAATAGGCTTCCGTAATTTTATTAGCTCTTAAGGCTTCCAGTTGTTTTTCTACTGTCTCTGTTAATTCCTTAGATGCAATGTAAACGAATATGAAAAAAAGAAGAGCGAGGATGGCAAAAATAGAGAGCCATTTTTTCCAGCGAAATTTTTTTTGTAACGGAGGCGAAGGTGGTGATGGTATCTGACCAGGCTCTTGTGGATTAGCCTTTTTACCGCAAGAAGGGCAAAATTGGCTATTGTCCGATAAGGGAGCTCCACAGTTTGTACAAAACATAATTGTTTAACCCTTTGATAAAAGTTAAAAAGTAGCTAGATAGCGATAAAATCTAGAACACCACCGGAAAAAGGAAGAGCCCTTATTGGTGACCTGTCTTTAAACTTGACAATGGGAATGAAAGATAAAAAAATCAAATATTTTTTGTTGTTTTTTTAGAATGAGCCAAGGCTTTTATGGTAGGAACCATAATGTTCAATTAAATAATCAGCTTTTTTGTAATTGGCTTTTTTTAATTCTTCGTAGATACGCAAACCTTGAGCATTGGCGCCTTGCTGAAAGTAAAGCGCCCCTAATTTAAATAGGGTATCGAGATCGTGTGGGCAGAGCTTTAAAATGGCTTCATATTCTCGGATTTCTTCCTCAGGCATCCTTAAATCATGGTAGCTATAAGCCAGCTGGGCGTGAATCCAAGGATCATTAGGAGCATAGTCGTTCAAAATTTTAAATTCTTCAATGGCTCTTTCAGCAGTTTTACGGAATTGAAGAGCAAAAGCTTCACTATTTCTTTGAGGAGGAATCCATCGATCTTCAGCTGTACCCTCTGTTTCAGGGGATTGGGCATAAAGACCTGATAGCATCACATAGGCATTTGCAAGAGCTGCGTGAACTTCTAAATTGGTGGGTTCAAAACGAACTAAACGTAAATATTCTTCTACGGATGTATTCAGAAGTAACTCTTTCGTTCGATGAATGTCTTCCCAATGCAATTGGCAGCTTAGCTTTTCAAAAGAAGATGTAAGAGAATTCAAAAAGGCGGGAGGGCGATAAAAAGTATATTCTTTTCCATCTAGGTGTGCTGCAAATTTGCAGCAAGCGTTGGCGAGGGATACATGATGCTCAGGAACGCCTTCTTTATAGCTAAATAAATTTTTACATGCTTTTAAGTAACGTTCCTTAACATCAGTTAGTTGCTCTCGTTTTTTTGTTTGAAAGTAGAGAGTCAAAATAAAATAAGTAAAAACGGTGAGAAAAATAAAAGCTAAACTAAAAGCTAAAAATGAAGAGTTAATTAAAAATGCAAAAAAAGAAATTAAAAGTGATATTTCAATAAATATCGTAAATAAAAAAAGTGCATGAAATAAAATATGCCCTTTAATTATTTTTTCAATTTGCGGTTCTACAAAACTGATCACTTTGTTAATTTGTTCATTAAAAAAAATGTGATCTAGCTGAAAGAAACCATCACTTTCAACTTTTGGAGATGCCATGGCGTAATCCCTGATCGCTCAATACCGATATATATCAGGGTTATAGTGTTGTTTCGAAATTTATACAAGAGATTTCTACTTACTTTAAGAACTTTTGGGAGACCAAATGTATTATTTTAATTAAACGTTTAAGTAAAAATATTCAATTTATTTAAGCTGTTTTTCTGTATTTAGTTTTTATTCGTTAACTAATGATAAGGAAGTGTGGTTTTGTAAAACTAAATACATTTTATAATAAATAAAATGAAAAACTGAAATTTAGCAAACAACAGCGTGAAAAAAATTGCATTTAGCCATTAATAAGTTCAGCTGAAGGTTCCGGAGTTTGTACAACAATGGGTTTTTTGAGTTCTTCCAAATAGAACACAAAAAGTCCGATTAAAACAATGCCGGCCGAGATAAAGAAAGGTAATGAAACGGTCTCTCCCAAGTAAAACCAGCCAAATAAGGCCGTAAAGAAAGGTGTGGTAAAACCAGCAAAGGACATAAAAGTGGGAGAATATTTGCGCAGTAAAAACCCATATAAATTGTAACAAATCAGATTTGAAACAATGATTAGCAAAATCGCACATTCAACGAAGGGGAAGAATTCGTTATAAGGAGCAGGACTCCAGCTTTCGACGCCCCATGAATGAATAAGGGCGAATGAACCTCCAATCAGCATGCTTACACCATTCGCCATCATGGGGGAATAGCCGCGGTCAGCAACGAGTTGTTTGAGTAGAATCCAGCCATAAACACTCGATATAGCCGCGATGATCACCGCAATTTCTGCCCAAGACAGAATAAAAAAGTGACCGGTTAATTCTTCTTCTTGGGTGGTCGTTAAAAGAATCGGAATAAATCCTGAAAATCCAATAAGAAGTCCTAACCACTTTTTCCCAGTCATTACTTCTGAAAATAGAAGATAGGATAAAAGAGCGGATACGAAAGGGGAAAGGCTATAAATAAAACAGGTTTTAAAAGTGGTTAAGTATTTAAGCCCCCAAAATTCCAAAATATTTGTTAGATAGATACTAAAAAAGCCTAGCCCGACAAATAGAAAAAGATCTTTTTTAGAAATGGTAAATTGGTCACGTGCCCGGAAAAACTGATAGGCTAACATTAAAATCCCAGCACATAGCATGCGTGTGCCCACAAAGAAAAAAGGTTGAGCATATTGCAAGCCAGTCTTGGAAATAGTGAAGACACTAGCGAATAGAGCATAAAGGAGAATGACTAAGTACATATTTAA
This sequence comes from Parachlamydia sp., assembly GCF_050255895.1. NCBI lineage: Bacteria > Pseudomonadati > Chlamydiota > Chlamydiia > Parachlamydiales > Parachlamydiaceae > Parachlamydia > Parachlamydia sp. Next base: position 7,222 of record NZ_JBFWIR010000083.1, on the reverse strand, counting down.
CCTAACTTCCTAGGAGGCATAATAAAGATAAAACAAAAGTATAATCTAAATTGCGAAAGAAATAAATTAAAATCGTTTCTATTTAAAATGTCGCCTTGAACTGAGGATTTTCTGAATCGCCCCATCATCATCTTCATCGTAGATATCACCAATAATTTCTTCAAAAATGGCTTCCATTGTGACAATTCCCTTTTTTGCGGTTCCAAGATAAATGATGCCCATATGGGTGTGTTTTTCTTGCAAAATACGTAGTGCTGTTAAAATAGGCACACTTTCCTGCATCGCCACAATCGGTCTTGCTAAGGATGGCCAATTAGAGTTCCCTGATTTTTGGAATGCGAAAAATTCTTTCGAATTTAAGATCCCGATCACTTCTTCATCTTTTAGTATAGGAAGACGTGTATGTCCAGAAGAAATTACCGTTATAGCCACATTCTCGATGGGATCTGCGATATTAACCGAAACAACGCTATCCCATTTAACCATAATTTCAGCCACACTGGTTTTTTCAATTTTAACAAGATTAACCATATATTGCTTATTAAGAGGAGATATTAGATTTTCCAAATCTAAAGAAGAAATTTCCTGATCTTCCGGAGCTGTATGTTTTTTAGGGAAAAGAGCAATGATTTGTTTGGTGGTCCACTCCAAAAGAATCACGGTGGGATAGAGGATGCGGCTTGCAAAATTTATCCAAGGGGCTGCAACAAAGGAGAAAGAGAGGGAGCGCCGGAGAGCCAATGTTTTAGGGACAAGCTCGCCAAGCACAACGCTGGCAAAAGTAAGGGGAAGGACAACTAATAAAATAGAAAGAAGCTCTGCGGAAGTTTCCTTTAATCCAAAATGATGAACGAGCCAAGGAGCGATCTTCTCCCCAGCTCCTGCACCACCGATCGCCGCGGCAAAAGCACCCACAAAAGAAATCCCTATTTGCATCACTGAAAGTGTGCGTTCCGGGTTTTCGCGCATCTCTAGCAGTAATTTTGCTTTCTCGTTACCTTGCCTAATCAAAGCTTTTAAAGAGGATTTACTCACGGCGATAAAAGCCGCTTCCGATCCTGCTAGTAGGGCATTAATAAATAAACATATTCCAATAAACAACAATTCCAACATAAGAATTTAGCTCATTTTATTGGTGTGTTTGGCCATTGTTGTTTCGATTAAAGCTAAATGCTCTTTTGTCCATTGCAAGGTCAAGGCAATGCCTTCTTCAAAAGTTGTTTTCGTTTTAAAACCCAATTGGAGGAATGATTTCTCGGGACATCCAAATCTTTTCCCCGAATTATCCCAAGATCTTTTAGGTAAATTTTGGGTAGGTGTTGGATTGCCAGTGAGTTTATTAATTGTTTCAGCCAAGGTGGAAATGGTGATCTCATTGCCGCTTGCCAAATTGTACACGTCTCCAGCTGTTCCATAAAGAGCACAATGCATGAGTCCACGTGCAATGTCTTTGACATAGATGAAATCACGAGATGCATTTCCTCCATTTTCTAGAGGAAGAGCCTCTTGTTTTAAAGAGCGATAAATAAACGTGGGAATCACATTGCGCCAAACTGTCGCAGGAGTTCCACGCCATTGACCCGCTCCTAAAATTTCACGTGGACCATAAACATTTTGAAAACGTGCTCTGACGATCGGGCTTCCATGTTGTTTGACATAATACTTGGAATAGAATTCTCCAATGATTTTGGAAATGGAATAAGGACTATCCATATCCAGACTCACGGTATCAATTTCTTTTGAAGCATGGGCTTCATCGAACGTTTTCTCTGCAATCGCACATCCTGCCGCAGAATAAACCACTTTTTTTAAGGACGTAAAGCTTTTGATTTTTTCAAAGAGCTTTAAAGTCGTAAGCGTGTTGTTTTGGTGATCCGCTAGAGGATCATGAATCGAACTTTGATTGCCATGATAGGTTGCAAGATGAAAAATAAAGGCATATTCATCTTGCAACTGGTCTAAAACACGATCATCTGCAATCGATCCTTCCGTGAAACTGACACGTGGATCTGTAGGGATATTCAATTTTTCTGCAGATAGCAAATTATCAACAATATGGACACTTGCGTGTGGAGACGTTGAGAGAATTTCATGGACGAGATTACTGCCCACGAATCCGGCTCCCCCTACAATGAGAACTTTTTGATGATTAAATGCCTGATCAATGGTTTTCATGTATGACTCTTCTCTTCTAAACGTAGATGGGTAAAGGTTTGTGTGATCCCATGGACCTTATACCATTCAATCGCAGCTTTGACGCCTTGACTCAGCGGTGTTGAGACTTTCCAGCTGAAATCCTGGTTTGTTTTAGTTGGATCGATCAAGATTGTGAAGACATCATCTGGATTTCGTTCTCTGACTTCCACTTCTTGGTCGAGTGTGATGTCAAGTGCTTTAACCGTTTCGTCAAACAGTTCTTTAATCGAGTAATCGGATCCACTGGAGATATGATAATAACCTTTTTTTCCTTCTCCATTCAGAGCTTTTACAACCACTTGAACAAGATCATCGATGTAAATAAAATCTCGTCGTGTATTCATCACAAAACAAGCTTTTTGGGTGGTTAAGCGGTGAAAAAAAGTAGGCAAAGGTCCACTTAGATTGCGTGGGCCGTAAGCATTCGCTAAACGAAACGAAATAAAGTTAAGCCCTGAGAGCTCGATATAATGCTCTCCTGCCGTTTTGCTAATCGCGTAGCTGCTTCCGCATGATGAAATCGGATGATCGAGCGTAATCGGTTGCTCGGAAGGTTTTAAACCATAGCATAGGGCTGTTTGAAAATAAATCAAACGATCGACACCCGCTTTTTTGGCCGCTTGAGTCACATAAATGGTTCCTAAGACGTTTGTTTGAGCATCCTCTTCCCAATTATCTGGATCTTTGTAAGCTGCAGCTGCATGAACCACTTTATCGGGAGAGAACATTTCAAAGATCGAATCAACGAAGTGTTTATCCGCAATTGTGCCTTCAAAAACTTGTAAGTGGGGGTGTGGCTGTAAATTGTCTCGACGACCCGTTTGGTAATTATCGATAACAGCAACCTGATGACCGTTTTGCAGTAAGTAATCTGCTAGGTGGGATCCAATAAATCCAGCACCACCTGTGATGAGAACTTTCATGTGTGGCTTTTCCTTTCTTAAAAAGCATTAAATTAAGTTTATACTGACAGTGTAGTAAATGGTATTCTTTCTTCCGCATCTCGAACCATTTTTCTAAATTCGGGCGCTCTATCGTGATAAAGCCTATGCCAAAGCTCGAGAGAAAGTAATCCCCAAATTTTCCTTCCAAATTTAGATTCGGAACCCAGATTTTTTAAGATACTTGTGGAATTAAAATAAGGGCGACTTTGCAAAGATTGGCTAGAGAAAATGTCGTGTGCAAAATCTTTTAAATCATTTTTTAGCCAATGATTAAGAGGAACAGGGAAGCCCATTTTATCTTTGCGATTAAGAATTCCTTGAGGAAGAACATGTTGCATCGTATTAATTAAGACTTTCTTCAGTGTGCCATCTTTAAATTTGATGTTCGAAGGCATTGTGGCAGCAAATTCAATCAAAGGATGGTCAAGAAAAGGGACACGGGACTCAATGCCATGTGCCATACTCATCCGATCTTCCACGTGGAGCAAAGCTCGTAGAAGCGTTTTAAAATCAAAATGCGTCATGGAATCAAAATAAGATTCTTTTGTGACATTTTTTCCATGAAAAACATTTTGAAATTCTTTAAATGGAGAATATGGGCCAAAACACTCCCATCGAATTTCGTCTTGCAATGAAGGTGCTCGGTTGATAAGTCTAAAATAGCGGCTATCAATATCCTCAAAAAGACCCTCTCTCCAAAATTCTTGTAGGAGAGGTTTATAATTTTTCAACGAAGCGAGATTAGGGATAATCGATTCATAAGTGACGATAAAATTTCCATTATCCATCGTTCCGTTAATTGCGGCCTTGATACATTGCTCAAAATAGGCAATTAGATAACGGGCATAACCACCAAAGATTTCATCGCCTCCTTGCCCCCCTAATACCACCTTACAATGTTGAGAAGCTAACTTAGCGACATGGTATTGAGGAAAAGAACCCGGTCCAGCAATGGGATAATCTAGATGATAAATAATCTGGTGGATCGTCTGTAAAAAGTCTTCACTCGTGATATTGACTTCGTGCAGTTCAATGTTGTTTTCTTTGGCGAGTAAACGGGCGTATTCGCTTTCGTCATACTCAGATCCCAGATCAAATTTCCCATTAAACCCTTTCAGACCAATTTGAGAGCATTGTGCGGTCACAGCCGAAATAATCCCCGAGTCGATGCCTCCGCTAATGTATACCCCAACCGGAACATCGCTTCTGCCATGAAGCTTGACAGAGTCTTCGATCAAATCTTTTAATTTTTCTTCAAAATATCGGGATGTGTGATCAAAATCTAGATCGTAATACACTTCCCAATACTTTGAAAAGACATGTTTCCCCTTTTCAACCGTCAAAGAATAAGCAGGGGGAAGTTCTTGGATATTCTTAAAGAGCGTTTTAGTCCCTAGAGAAAACTGAAAAACCAAATAATCTTGCAAGGCTTCTAAATTGGTCTCAATGGAAGGGAGAAAAGGGAGGAGAGCTTTTGCCTCCGAAGCAAAATATAAGGTGTGATTTATCTCAGTAAAATAGAAGGGTTTTATTCCAAAGCGGTCGCGTGCGCAAAATAGTCTTTGATTGGTCTCATCCCAAATGGCAAAGGCAAACATTCCGCGTAAATGGTTGACACACTCTTTTCCCCATTTTTGATAAGCAGCAAGAATAGTTTCTGTATCAGAATGGGTTTTAAATGGATAATCTTTCAGCTCTGCCCTAAGTTCAAGATAATTATAGATTTCACCATTATAGCATATCGTGTTTCCATAACAATCCTGCATCGGCTGCAAGCCCATTTCAATATCGATAATGTTGAGCCGGCGATGCGCAAATCCAATAAAACGGTTGGGGTGTTTCCAAATGCCTTCACCATCGGGTCCTCGATGCTTTTGCAAGCGATTCATGACATCAAGATGGGCATGAAGATGAGGATAGGTGTTTTGCTTAATTTGGTGAATTCCTGCAATTCCACACATGGAATTTCCCCTCTTGTAATACAGTTAAAGCCCAATTTAAGCATCAACTCAAAGACAATTAACAACTAATTGAGCGAAGAAGGATACTTTACAAGAAGAAAGATAAATAATAAAGGGGGATTTAAATGGTATTCCGTTACGATTTTGCAGGGTTTTTTCTTCGTGGCTGTCATTCTGTTGAAGCAGGCTGAGGATGAGGTTGTGCAACACCAGGCTGAGATTTTGTGGATTCGGAGTGATAAGAAGGAAAAGGTTGGGCTGCAATAAGGTGAGGTTGTTGAACGCCTAGTGCAGAGGTTGAAGTCGAGGAGTGTTTATCAATGGTTTCGACGATGTCCTTTAAGTCATCCATTTTTTTTATTTTTGCTGGGTCTAAATTAAAGGCAGCCACAATTTGCGTAAACAATTGCTGTTTATGTTTTTGCATATCTTCCGCGCTTAGTTTTGAGATAGCAATGTTGAGGAGGCTGTATAGTTCTTTCTTGTTAGCTTGGCTTGATTTTAAGGATTCAATGTCCTTAAAAATTTGAATCAGAAGATTATTTAGATGATTTTCATCTGCAATGATCTCTTTTTCATAAACTTCTGCTTTTTGAATATACGCATTAATATGTGAAGCCAATGTATTCATCATTTTCTCCCACTGCATTTATTTTTAATTATACAAAAAAAACAATAAGTGAAAAGTAACTATTTAAATAAGTTGCATAGGTAAAAATAAAACCTTTTAATAGTTTCTGAAAACTATTGCGTAAGTACACTTCTTTAAACAACTAAATATAATATGTTTGTGAATTTAAAAAGTGATGATTCAGAGAGTGTCTTCAAAATTGAATTTTGATGTATATTCCGTCTCTTTTTTTATTTGAGGGACACTGTCATGAGAAAAGCGTATCCAGATGATTTTACAGATGATGAATGGGCAATTGTAGAGCCATTACTTCCAAAGAGGAAATCAAACCATGGGCGAAAGCCAAAACACTCGAACAGAGAGATTCTCAACGCAATTTTGTATCTATTAAGGACTGGTTGCCAATGGAGGCATCTACCCCACGATTTTCCTCATTGGAAATCCGTATACACACTGTTTTAAGGTGGAGCCAACAAGGTGTGTTCGAGGATTTGAATAGACAGTTGGTAAAACTTGCACGGATAAAGAAGGGAAGAACTCCAGACTCATCCGCAGAAATAGTTGATAGCCAGTCAGTTAAGACAACAGAAAAGGGGGCTTCAAAGGATACGACGGGGGAAAGAAAGTCAAGGGTAGAAAAAGGCACTTACTGGTTGATACTCAAGGGTTAGTGCTTGGAGTATTCGTAACGGCTGCAAATCTAGATCGAGAAGGTTTGCTGGATGTCATTGAAAAAGCGAAATCGGTATTAAGCCGTGTGCAGATTATATGGGCAGATGGAGGGTATACAGGCAAGTTCTTGATACCAAATATGAGATGTCGAGTTGAGGGTTGTCAAAAGAAGCGATAAAGGTTTCAAAATATTGCCAAGAAGATGGGTAGTAGAGCGGACTTTTGTAAGGTTGGGTAAACAGCGGAGACTGAGCAAAGACTATGAATATCGTCCTAGAACTAGCGAAAGCATGATATATCTTGGAATGTTGAAAACGACCTTACGAGTAATTCTATGAATGGTTCAAATTTGAAGACACTCTCTCAGATCTAAATTTCCTAAATGTGATATCTACTACAAAATTTCAGGTTATGAAAACAGTCGTTACAAACAGGGCTAACGCATGAAGATTTTACTTGATAAATGAAGAGATGATAATTGATCTTGGTTCCTTTTCAAAGGAGCCGTACAATGTTAGATCAAACTATTCAATCAAGTTCGATCATGATTCTTGGAGCCATATAAATTTCGTGAATGATCTCTTTGGCATACTTTTGAACCCTTTTTGGCATTTTATCTAAAATATTAGCCGTTTTATGCACCCAACACCTTTGCTGCTTTGTTGCTGAAAACTCTTCATTTAAAGCCGCTCAAAAGCCAAGTGCTCCATCTCCAATCGCAAGCTTTGGTCCTTCTTTGAGACCTCGATGTTTTAAATTTTGCAAAACTTCTTTCCAAGACAGCTTGCTTTCTCGGTGCCCATCATGGATCATGATAA
>NZ_JBFWIR010000082.1:0-13785 GCF_050255895.1 Parachlamydia sp. | reverse complement strand
AGGATGGCAGATCAGAATTGTCGTCAATTTTAGCGGAATCAGGAGCGTGATCTGTCGAGCCTATTTGCCCATAAACACTTGGAGGGCGAGGAGGTGCTGGAGGTCGAGACGATGGACCAGATGAAAGTTTATTCCAACGATCAACATGCATGAATTCTTCAAGCTTAGCTTTAAATCGTGTTCCTAAATATAGCTTGCTAATCGTGGAAACTTTCTTTGCTGTTTCCTTGATTTCCTTATCTTGTTCTTCAGTATAAGGCTCGGTCTTTTCTTCAAAAGCAATAAGCTTTGACTCAAGTTCATCCGCTAAGGGCTTATAAGTTTTCTTGATTTTTTCTTCATTAACCCATGAAAGGCTTGTCAAAAAATGCCCAAGTCTAGAAAAAAATAGTGCAATCGATTTAATTTTTGGGGAGTTTTCTTTTTTCAGGTAATGCAGGAGTTCTTCGTTATTGTTTACTTTGCACGATCTTTCAATAAAGTCTCCATGATTATCTAACTGAATTTTTTCCATAATCTTAAATTTCCTTACTAAAAATACGTCTAATATTAATAATTTCATTTTATCATTAATTTTAATTTATAACAATGGTAGTTATAATTAACTATCTTTATGTTTTAGATGTGTATAATTTAAATTTTACGATTTGTTTGCTTTAGGTTTTTTATAATTAAAAATTCGAAATTAAATAAGTAAATGGTATGATTATTGTATAGTAATTGCAGAATGGGAAGGAAGATTATGGTTAACTTTTTTGAAGATTCTCATCGTTTAATTGAAATTAAATATGATTTTTATGGCATTCCCCATGCACGACCTATTGACATTTCTCAGAGTCAAGAGACCCCTCTATCTTCTGATATTACGACTTCTCCTGAATCTGTTGTTTTAACATCTTCCAAGCGTTCCCTTCCTTCTCAACAAGTTTGGCGTCAAGAGACTGTTATGGGGAGAATGGTGAATTTCTTTGAACAAGCTGCTCATATTTTAGGAAAAGTCTGGCCTAAACGTTCAAAAAAAGTGGACCAACGTTTGATGGCGGCCATTCATGGCAATCGCATAGAAGCTGCATATCCCGGACTTCAAATAGCTCCTCTTAGCCGAGTTTTAAATTATCTCGTTCCCTTTTTAAAAGCGCAAAAAGGGGAAATGGCTCCTCCAAAAGAACTGATTCATTCCTTGCAACAATGTGCAAAATGGTCTGCTGATTTAGAAAAAATAGGGGAATTTAAAAGCTCGAAAAAACGTAATGCCTCGCTTGAAAACTTAGCTAAACAAATCGGCAAAAAAATAACATCCTTATCTCCTGGAGAGAAATGTTTAATCCCTGGCGGCTGGATTGAAAGAGGAAGAAAAGAGCATTTTGCGTTATATGAAATCACAAAAAATCCTGAAGGGGATTATCAATTAAAGATTATTTCACGCGATCCCTTTATCAATCCTCAAGCTTCCCTTTTTTCTGCAGGAAAAGTCAAAATTTATCCAGAAACGATTTTTAATCATTTAACCCTTGATGAACTAACCAATTCAGCGTGGCTACAGGCCCTTTTAAATCTCCAGATTTTACCTAAAGTACCAAAGGAAAATGCGGAAATTGTTTCCCCAAATTTTTCTTCCTTAAGTAATTTATTCTCGCCTTTGGCAGACAAAATTGATCAATCAGCAAAGCCTATAAAAAAATATAAAACGGAATCTCAACAAGCCCAAATTAAAAATATATGGATGGTTGTTGACCTTTTAGGAGTAGAAAAGCCGGGCGGGGAAGCCATGCGTAAAAAAAGAAACTTGCAGCTAAAGGTGAACACTCTCTTTCAATTTTTTGAAGTGGCAAAGAAAGACTTGGCGAACAATCGCACTAATCAAATTCTTCTTCAAGAAGGTATTCAAAATGTCAGTCGTATTACCGGTTTATTGCTGGCAGAAAATTATCTGACTGAACCTGAGGCTGCAATTATTATTCGAGAATGTGGGATCATCGAAAAAGCAATAGAATCAGCCAAAAATGCTAAAATAAAAACATCAAAAAAAAATCCTTTTGAGCAAAAAAAGACTTTAGCAAAATTTTCCTTTTTAATTCCAAAAGTCACAATAAAACCGTTAGATGTTAGGGGCGTTGAGGAGTCAACGCTTAGGCCTTTCATAAAAGCTCAAGTTAACATCCCAAGTGAAGGGCTAAGCATTAATGAACCGGAAATGGTTGAAATACCTCATTTAACCAGTGACACGATTGCAAACACTCTATCTGATTTATGTGCGAAGTGCAAAGCTCTTGCTCTCAATGGGGAAGATTATGCCTTGCAGTCAGGTATTCTGGACTTTGTCCAGGGCATCGCCTTGCCCGAAATTTCTCCCCCAATATTTTTTGGAGGTAAGCGCTATTCATTATATTTTGACTACAAAGGAGGATCCATTGATTGGGCTAACATGTCCTCTGAAGAGCGTAAAGCTTGTTGTCTCGAATTGGGAGAAATCAGCCAAATACTAGTCGAATCCAGTCAAAAAACTGAGACTTTGAATCCCGAAAAGCTCATGACTTTGATTAAAGTAGGGATTTTGCAGGACTATTTAGCACGTCTTGAAGCAGGAGATACCACGATTAATCGAATCGATATCACGTTTTGGTCTGAAGTGATTAATCAATTCTTCGATCGACTTGACACCCGAATAAGAACTTATTCAAAGCGTGAAAACGATTTAATCAACGAATTAATCAATCAATGTGACGCGAAAGACCAATATGGCAGTATCACCGAAGAATATCGGCATGAAGGTCAAGAATATCCCTATAAGATTCAGCGCCCATCCAATTTTTTTTCACAAGAGAAAATGCCAGAAGAGTTTATCGCTGTGGAAAAACAAATTCAGCTTTTCGAAAGCATTTTTCCATTCAAAATGGGCTATCACTCTCTTCCTAAAGGGGCTAGTGAAATGATCCAAGCGAGTTGGAACAAACGGTATGAATTCACACTTTTTAGGGCTGCTGCGCAAAAGAAAATGGAAGTGGTGAGTGCATTTAGAAGAGAAGAACCAACTGAAGAAATGATTCGAGACGATGCGGAAAAGGTGTTACAAGGAATACGCCTTATGAGCAAAATTGAAGGAGAAAAAACAACTTTGCCACCCATCGATCAGCGAGATTTAGCCGATCTTTTAATGCTGGTTTCAGAAGGATCTCTTTTTGAAATGATGGGATTTATTCGGGATAAACCTCACCTTTTAGAATATGCTGACGTGCGTTCATTAATTGAGCATACACTTTTTGGAGGACAAAAAGAGGAGACTCCTTATCCTACTCAATTTATACGACACCATCTTTTTACCGATGACTTAGATAAAAAAGAATGTTTACTATTTGCAGACTGGATTCAAGAGCAATGTCAGCTTTTTAGCAATCGGGGAAGTATCCATGAAACGTTATTTTTGATCAATCTAGCACATAATCTGAAAAATCTGGCTCCAGATTTTATCATAGATCATCCTATTAATGATGAGTTTCCAAAGTATGTCCAAGTTGTTAGAGAGTGGGCATATGCTTCTTTAGATCCAACCAAGCCTGAATTTGAAAACAGGCATACTCTTTGGAGTCACCTTTTACTTTTACACGAAAATGCGGAACACTTAGATGGCCGGCAGATTGTGGAGTTTTTAGAAGGCAATGCGGTGTTAAAAAACGCCACTCCAGAAGCCTATGAATGGGATCCCATGCTACAGGCTCGCCTGCATATTTTGCGCGAAAAATGGAAAAAACCGATAGAGGATTTTCTTAAAAAAGCAGAAGCAAAGCCTTTTATTCAGGAAGCTGCGAATTTCATCTGCCAACTCACTCAGTCGGAACCTTCAAAAGAAGAATGGAAAGGGACTTTTCCGGTGTATAGTGCAGGCGATTATGAAGTTGATCTTAATGCGGGATCTCTAATTAACAAAAAAGCGGGCTGGTCAAGTCAGGGAATACCCATCGCAATTCTTAAAAAACCTCAAGTTGAAAAAATCTTGTCGCAAGCCAATGCAAAGGGACTATCATCAAAGCATGTGCGAAAAAAAGATGTAGATTATTATTTCATCCAAGAATCTAAAAATCATTCGTTTGCTATCGCTGCAGAAAAAGACATCATAAGCGTTTACAAAGAAATTGACCTAGAAAAAGAAAAAATTTGGGGGCAATACATCGCGAAGGAAGACTTATTTAAGAAACCTATAGAAAAGTCTCCAACATCTTTGAAAAGCCTGTTTGGCTTAATCAAAAAAAACAAAGCCATGCAAAGCACATTCCCTGAATTTCTCAATCGTTCAGATTACAACTTTTGGATCAATACGAAAAAGCCCTCAGAAGTTTTTGTGACAAATGAAAAGGGGGAGCTTCTTTTTCAGATTTTTTTCAAGGAAAGTCATAAAAAGCAAGAGATTGATGGTATTGTAGATTTGAGAGAAGGCGCTGCTTCCCATCAAAAAATGGAAATAGGGGCTTTATCGGAAAGCATGCACCCCGTGTGGCAGCAATTTAAAAATGCAGATATGCCTTCAAACATTGTGGTGTGGAAAGCAGATAACAACATTCAAAAAGTTGAATTAAATAGATTTGGCTTAAGTTTTGTCGAAAAAGAAGGAAAAATTGTCTGTGCGAGCTCGCCTCTTAAAGGCTGGATTTTGGAGGAAACGTCTTCTGCAGATTTAGTAAAAAAAGATATTCCCAACGCTCTAGTCTTGCGTCATCCCACTCGAGGCTCTCAAAATCGTTTAATTGTTCCAAATCAAAAAATCGAGCTTTTGGAATCTTCCTTAAGCACGCTGAAAAACCAACTAAAAAGTCGTATGCTTTCTAAGGATCCTGCGAAAGACTGGAAATTATCGACAGCAGAAGAAAAGCAAGATTTTTGGATTTTTGATGTGGATCCGCTTACTTTAAATCTTAGAGAAGTCGCACAAAAAGAAGACGCTATTCAGATCGAACCTTTTCTTTATCTTTCCGATTTAGCCTATATGCAACATCAGCCTGAAAGAAGCTTAGCATTTCTCCTTCTCGCAAGCAAAGGGAACACCTGGAAAGAGGAGGATGTGAGATTTCTTAAGCAATACATCAAAAGCAATACCATTCACACTCCGGATAAAATCGCTTTAATGTTGCAGGCCGTATTAATCGGTAAGCAAGCCCTTCCAAAAGAGGGCAAGCACCTCTTCGATGCAGAAATTACTCAACTTTATAAATCTTATCTTCAATTTGGTGGAAAGATCTCTGGAATTTTACGTATTAGCGACGAAGACAAACTTGTCTGCTTGCAGGCCTTAGAAAAGGTAGATCCCCAATTTTATCATGCGAATGCTCCTTTGCTTGTTTCTAGAAAACTCCAAAAGATGCGTGCAGAAATCATCGAAAAACCTTATTTCTCTTCAGTTGATAAAAAAAACATCTCCATGTTCAGTGAACATTTGTTAAGGGTTTTAAAAACACAAAAAAAGGCTTCTTCTTTTGAATTTTTCTCTAAAAATGTGTCTCAATTAGGCTCTGAATTTTTAGAATTGTATCAAACCATTGCGAAAGAAAACGTGAATAGCAAGAAGTTCAGGCAAGTAGAAATGACGTTACGGGCTTTACCAAACTTGTATGAGACGGATGTTAGTGAACCTGAATTTTTTACAGCTCTCCAATATTATCTCATCCGAGTTTTGGATATCCGTCAAACAGGAGATGCAATTCCTTTTCCTGAAGCTCCTGACCTCACTTTTTCAGTGAATAAAGACTGGGCTGCATTACAGACAGAACATCAAGAAAACTGGCAAAATTTACATCAATTTTTGCAGGAACTCGAAAAAATTGCGGGAAATGCCACCCAAGTTAAAAGAGATAAGGAGATAAAGGTCACACAGGCTGAATATGTTGAAGCGACATTTGCCGAAGATTTAGAGAGCGCTTTGGCAATTGTGCAATCAAAAAATCCTCATCTCAACCTTGCAGAATTGGAAATCGAAGATTTAGAAGCGGCTTTGGACAGTAAAAGTTCGATCATGAGCCCTATTTCTCTAAATCCTGCAATAGGCCATGCCCTTTATACAGAAGCTGAACTCACAGCCTTTTTTACGCAAAGCTCTGGCAAACCTATTCCAACTTTAGACCTTTCTGACTTAGTCGACCCATCAAATCCAGCCTTAAGTGCTACTGCAACTTCTCTTGAAGAGGATATTCGCATAGCGAGACAATCCATGGAGTCCGAAACTCCAATGCAGTTGATTGATGGAAAGAAATCACGAATAGACCTCGAAAAAGATTTGGCTAGTAAAAAAACAGCCGGGGAAGTAAAGCAACAAGTTGCCCGAGAAGCAATACTCAAACTCATTCAAGATCAAAATCTATCTGCACAAGATCTGCAACAGCGAATCTTGCAACGAAAAGCAAAATTTGTGCAAACGCTTGATATCGAACTTTTATTGAAGCATTTTTTGCAAAATGATTTAGAAAGTCTGGCTGATAAACTTCCTCAAAACATTCAGTATGATCAATTAAAAAGTGCTTTAGGAAACTATCTTCTCATACTGACGGATTTGCAACGCATAGAAACCGCGTTAGAAGAAATCAATCAGTTAAGTCATCAAAATGTGGATTTAGAAGCGAACCTTTACAAACTTTTAACCGCAGATCGGCAATATAATCCTGAGGAACATCCTCAACTACTTTTATTCGAATACATGTCTAATCTGCTGTTACGAGAAAAGCAACTCCAAATGGTCCAAGATTTTATCCAAAATCCTGATTGCATTAGACAGGCAGTGACGGGAGCAGGTAAAACGACTGTGATCTTGGTGCTGACTGCTTTCATGCAAGCCAATGGGACTAACCTTGTGACTGTTAACTTTCCTAAGCATCTTTACCACGAAAACCTCAATGATCTCCAAAATAAACTGGGCAAAATTTTTCAAAGAAGTGTTTATCCTCTCCAATTTAATATGTCCAGCCCTCTGACAATTTCCCCATCCAAAAAGCTTGGCGATCGGACTGCTGTACAAGAAGTCTCAACGTTTAAAGTTATGTATGAAGATCTTCTGCGAACAGTTATGGAAAAAGGGGTTGTGGTCTCTACAATCGAAAGTCAGCAGGCGTTAGAACAAAAATGGATCCGTTTACTGGATCAACAATCCAAGGAGAACCCTGCTAACATCAATCCAATGGATCGCGAGCATCTCATTTATTTAACAAAAATTCTGAAGCTAATGCAAAAGCATCAATCCACCATGCTTGATGAATTTGATAAAGCTTTGAATCCTCGAGAAGAGCGGCACTTAAAGATCGGATCGCAACCTATCCCAGAATTTATCTGGCAGACAACTTTGGATGTCTATGAATTGCTTTTAGCAGACCCTGCACTGGGATTACTTCGTAATGTGCAAGGCGAGCTTCTAGATGATCAAGCGCGAAGTGAAGCTATTGCACGCGCTGCAGGTCAAATGGCGCAAAAAATAGCACAAGAAAAAGAGATTCCTGGATTGGAAAAATCGTTGAAAAGTTATTTTTTAGGTGAGAAAGAGGATATCTTAGAAACAGTTCAAAATTGGTCTCCACAAGAACAAGATAAAATAGCCCTTCTGAAAGATCAATTTTGCATATATTTGCCCCTGACACTATCTAAAACTTGCCAAGTGAGATACATGCGTTCAAAAGATGGCGAGCATACCGTTCCTTGTTTAGCAAGCGACATCCCACGTGAAGGGTCAGAATTTGAACAAATTCTCGAACGTGTCAATTACACGATTCAAGATCATTACCAACGGGGAGAAACGGTTGAGTATGTGCAAAAATGGATTTCATCCAAGAAAAAAACAGCCGAAAGTGCCGTGTTAAAGGGGTTCTATGCATCGATTGATGAAACTGTAGAAGCACAAGTCTTTGCTAGCTATTTTCCAGGAAGAAAACTCAGTACCGTTTTGCCCAGTCATATTCCCGATATGGTAAATGAAATGAATAAGGATCCAAAACGGATTCGCAAATTTCTTGAACTGGCTTTAGCTAAACTTGATGTCTCCAGCGGAAAAATTAGTTGCGATGGACATAATTTAGTCGCGATGTCGCAGCATACGGCAGGAGCTTCCGCGACTTTAGGTTCTCTGCATGCACTTCCTTCCTCCATCCAAACCGAGGGTGCTGAAGATAAGGGGGCGACAGGCAAAATGGTCTTGAAGATGCTCATCAAGAGTCAGGCAAAGGATGGGTCTATTCCCGAGATGATACGGTATGATCCAGAGCATCCTGAACGCATCATTCCAGAAGCTTTAGCCATTAACAATGATATTCAAATCGTGATTGATGGATCTGGCGTCGCAGCTTTTCATGGAATGCCATTTAGCACACCTTCCCAACAGATTTTAGATGGTCAACCAGTCAATTCATCCATCAAAGGGATTATTTTGGGGGGAGAAGGCAACCTGCAACAGATTCACACACAAAATGGCATTTCTTCACCAGAAGCCGCGGGGTTAAAACCTTCAGAACTAGGCGGATTTTTTGACGAAAGTCGCGCACGAGGGGCTGATTTTCAGATGGCTCCAGGAGCACAGGCTCTTATTGCGGTAAGTGGCAAGCAAAAATCTTCAGAGTTGTTGCAATCGATTGGTCGTCTAAGGCGAGATGATCAACGGGCAATCTATACAATCGCTAAAGGAGATCAAATTCAAGACATCAAAGAATTGTATAAAAAATCCATAAAAAATGGCTTAGAGAGAGAATCTGATGATCTTTTCCGAGCAAAAAAACATGAATTACGCGATATCGTTCGAAGCGGTATGATTCAAGATCTTTTGCAACAAGCCGAGGATTATGGAATTGATCATATGCTGGCTCGTTATAGAGAATTTGCAGAACATCACATCTTAGTGAGCGAAAACAAGGAAAATTTAGATCATCCAGGATCATATTTTGGATTGCATGCACCCATCAGCAGAATGGATAAAGATCCTGTGAAAGAACTGCAAAAACTCAAAGAGGGTTATTTAAAGATTGCTGAACAAGTCCAATTATCTGCAGCGAAAGAAGAAATTAGCGGTCTCACTTATTCGATTGAAACGCTTCAGCTTTTGCCAAGAAAAGTATTCGGAGGCAACAGTCCTTTACTCGACCAAGAAGTTGAGGTAGAGACAGAAGTTGAAACCGAAGTAGAGACGGAAATTGAAGTGGAAGGAGATACTAAAGTTTCTGATCGTACCTATCTACAGTGGCTGAATGTGAACGATTTTTATTTTAAAATTAATAATTTGCAAAAAGTCCATCCTGCATTTGATGCCCACATTAAGCTGACAGAAAATTTCTTTCCTTTCGAGTATAACAGGGCGAGGGAAAGAAAACTTTTCGATCATTTACAAAATCCTGTGCACTACGTAGAGCTTGGTTTTACGTATGAATATGAAGAAATAGATATGAAAAAATATTTTAAGGATAAGAAAGCAGGTCTTCCCGTTACAATGCCCGAACCAACGATCATCCCTGAAAGCGTTCAACTCGAAGAAGCCATTTTATTGGATACAAAGGATTTTTCTATCAATTTTCCTGTGGGACAATCTGTTCATGGAGATGATGCTTTTGCAAGAGAAGCGAACGTTTACGATATGCGCTTAAAGAAATTCATTAAGGGACCTTTTTCTGAAGCAGAATTTCCGGAGCACCTTAAACCTTTGTTGAACCGAACTTTAGCTCAAATTCGATTCTTTAATGGAGAATATGACCAATATTCTGATGAAGAATTTGCAGCATTGAAAGATTGGCTATCTGAGTTGAATATAGATGAATTAGAAGGCTATTTCAAATCGAAAATTTTAAAGAATAGACCAGAGGATCAACAAAATTACCCGCATAGTCCTTTGTATGGGCTGTTTAACGAATTGCGAGGAGACTAGGTATGCTTAACATGCTTAAAACTGCCATAGACATCGAACACGTGATGAAGCCCTTTGATAAAGATGAGGTGGGTCATTCCTCTCTACAAGGGAAATTGGCGGGGAGCACCGTGATGCTTGTCGGCGGAGTTGCTACATTAGGTCTGCTGCCAGTCTTTTATTTTCTGACTGCTTATCGCAAAACCCATTATTGGGACAACATTGCCAATCGAATAACAAAATTGAATGCAGTTCAAAATTCCACCGTGGCACAGCAAGCCAAAAAAGCCCAAGCTTCTTTCGAGCAAGAATTTATTCAGAAACATGTGTTAAAAGAACTGCGGTTTTCCTTAGCGACTAAGTCGTTTGACAAGATTAAACAAGAAATTGAAAAGAACAAATTTAATGTTCAGACAATTGATAATGAAGGTTATTCCCTTTTACATTACGCCGTTCTTTATGAAAAAACAGAGAGGGAAAAAAGATTTGAAAATCCCCGTTACAAAAGCCACTTGCAAGAAGTCTTTAAGTTATTAGACTATTTAAAAGCTCAACCTAGCCTGATTAATAAAGAAACAAAGAAAGGGGATACCCCCTTATCCTTAATTGCTGAAAATGGCTTAGAGCAAACATTTTTTCAACTGATAGATAATCCAGACCTAAATGTGAATGCACGCAATCCGGAGTCTTTAACACCCTTACAGCTCTTAGCCAGAAAGCCACCCACACGAGCAGCTGAGATGGCTAGGGCTCTAATCAATCATCCTAAGTTTGATTTAGTTAAAAATGTCAAGCTTCCACAAAAATATCCTGCTACATTGGCTTCAGCATGCGAATTTGAGCAATTGGATTTAGTTTTGGAGCTATTGGCTTTGCCCGGAAGTGAATTGGTCAATCAGCCGACGCATAAAAGATTACCTGTTATGGCCATACTTTTAGATTTTTTTGAGCGTAAAAAGAACTATGAGGGTTTAGCCTTTTTGATTGAAAAGAGGGGGATTAACTACGACACAGATAAAAATAATGGAAGCCTGCTTCATTATGCTTTAGACAATGTGGAATTGGGATGCGTAAAGTTTTTGATAAAAGATCCTCGCATAGACGTAAATACCTTAAATAAAGAAGGGAACACCCCTCTAGATATTGTAAAACAAGGTTCTGAGATTGAAAAACTATTACTGGAGCGTGGGGCCTCAAAGTCAGCTGATCTTTAAAATGATATTAAAAAGAGTATAAAGATGACTAAAGTAGATGCAACTAAAATAACATTTGAAAATCAAGAGCTTTCCATAAAAGAAATCGAGTCTTGCCTCGGCGGCAATTTTTTTGGAAGGACGATTAATCGTATTATTCTAAAAGCGAGAAAAGGCATTTGGGTTAATAATCAAAAAGTCGCCAATAAACTGAAATCTCTGCATGTGGAGACCCTTGATAATATTTATCAAGCATCGAAGACGAATTATTTAAAAACTCTTATTGTTAACGAGCAACGATTCAAATTGGCGAATTTACAAAATAAGAAAGTGGAGGTTCTAAAAACGCTAGATACTGATTCGAAATTCCTTACGCAACCTGAAATGTATGCGAAATTTATTGGTCGCCTAGCGGGTCTTATTGATCCACAAGCAAAATTATTTCATCAATCAGAAGTCAACGCGAAATTTATAGGACATGCTAGAGACCTTTTAGATTCTAATTTTAGAGGTAAGCCCGACGAGTATCTAAAATTGATTGAGCATCTTGTTCACCTTTCAGATATACCGCGTGGAACTGCTTTGGCAATACATGATAATGAGCTTGTATGGGTTCGTAAAGATAGCGAAGAGTGGAAAATCATTCCTCCATACTCTGAATCTAAAATAAGTGTAAATGAAAGCGAGCTTGAATTTGTTGATCTTGATACAGTCAATTTAGAAATTTTGGAAGAAGACTTTGCTGTTATCATAGATGGGAAAAAATTCTCTTCTCCTGAACATGCCTTAAATAACGAGGAGTTATCAAGGGCTATAGAAGAATTCAAAGAAAAATTGACAGAATTGGCAGATGGTCAACAATTCCAATTCAAAGTTGATTCATCAAAGCCATTTACAACCCTTGATGAAGGTCTTAAAGAGGCCGAAGCGAAAACAAATTTCTCCTCAAACAAAGATGAACGCTTTATTCAAGAGCAAAGCCATGATGATTTAGAAAGTGTGGCTATCTTGCAAGCAAAGGGATATTTATCTGAAGGAGAATTTTGTGCGGATTGGGTTGCAATAGATACTATTGGTGATATGACGATAGCGATTGTCGCTGATGCAGCAAAGAATAACCAAAATTCTCACGAAGGCTCCATGGAGCTAACAAACCGGTTTAGACAAATTCTGATTTCACAACTCATCAAGCTTCAAAAAGATGGAAATCTCACAACAGAAGACGTTACAGAGGCATTAACTCAAGCCATCATTCGAGCAGAATTTGCGACAAGGAGCGAGGCTAAAGTCATCGCTTCTACAATGGCGTGTACGATTATTATTCCCTCAGAGGAAAAGAAATATGCAATTGGATTTTGTCTAGGAGACGCTCGTGTGATGCTCAAACGAGAAGATGGAACGGGCAAAGATCTATCGCCAACGGAATTTTTTAGTTCTTATTCCTTTGCAGGTGCAAATTTCGGTGCAGGAATAAGGAAAATACAGCCTATTTTTCAAGAGCTTAAAAGAGGTGACACTATTCTTTTGGGATCTGATGGTTTTGGCGATAATATGGAAGCAAAAACGCTAGGAAAATCACCTTTACAAGCCCTCCATGAATTATATGAAGCACGTAAACTGGACGATCATCCCAAATTAAAAGCTTTGGCGGAGAATCCTGAAGAATGGATTCAACGTGCCACATCCATCAAAGATTGGACTGGATTTACCTTCACATCTTCGGATGATAAATCTTCTCTCATTCAAGAATTACATACTCTTTATTCAGAATATGTTCTTGAGAAAATGGCAAATACACACCTTGCAAAGGACCTTTACGATCACTGCACAAATTCCCCTCTAATTCAAGCCGGCTTATTCATGCTTGAATCAGAAAAAAATGATGTCCCTAAGATACAATTAATCGACGACAAGTATTCGAAAATAGGTCAAGAAGAGCGGCAAAAAGTTTTAGAAGGCTTTTGCAGACAAAATTTAGAGCGTTATAAAAATTTTGCTGAAAAAATGGTCGAAAAAGAGAAGATGAAAAATTTGTTTGAGAGTTGGGATCTTGAACCTTTGAAGGCTAGTGACTGGTTGAAAGATTATTGGAGAGAGTTCGAGGATAAGATTCCTCAAACAATTTTGGAAGATGTTCGAAAATTTAAATTAGAAGTAGAAAATCATGTGAATGAGCACACATCCCAATTTTACAGTGATATTCAAGAAAAACATGACCTTGAAGTTCAAGAGATTTACAGAAGTAATTTGGGGAAGTATAAAGAACACGCAACAAAAATCTTAGACTTGAATGAAGAAAGTGAAAAGCAAGAAGAATTGTTTGAACAATGGGAAAATGATCCTAAGGAAGCACACAAGTGGCTTTTAAACAAAGTTGGAAAGCCGGATGATTTCAGCTTAATTGCTTTAACAATAAAATAAAGTATAGAGCGGATATTTGATTTATCCACTCAGGAATAAGGTTTCTTTCTCTTTATGTTTTTTTTGTTTAAAATTTAGAATGAATAGAATAATTTTAATAATAGACTTCTTTCGAAATTCCTTACGGCAACTCCAAATTGTGTATCCCCGCGATCAGGTTAAATCTTAAGCCAAACCGTTTTCTTCGATTCCTATACCTATCACTTATAATCTTAAATCTTTTTAAGCTGCCTATAACATTCTCATTTACAACTCTTTCTGACGCGATTTCTCTATTTTGTTGTTTTTCTTCCGCTGTTAATGGCTTCTTCTTACTTG
>NZ_JBFWIR010000081.1:0-13973 GCF_050255895.1 Parachlamydia sp. | reverse complement strand
TATTGACAGCCTATCTTGAATCGAGTAGGGGAGATATTCGGATTATAGATCCCAAGCGTGATGGCCTTTTTCAAACAGAAGATCGCGGGGCGATCGTTGGCCAAACATTAGAAATATTCGGAAGAGATCAAAATTTCTTCAAAATTGGTGGAGAAAGTGTTGATTTTGCAAATCTAGAAAAAATCCTAGAACAAGTGAAGATGCGGCTTCAAATTTGCTTTGATGTCGCTCTTATTCCATTCCCTGACGAGCGGTTAGGTCATGTCATTCATTTTGTGACAGATGCGGAATATCAGCAGGTTAGACAATTAGTAGAAATATATAATATTTCTGTTTTGCCTTATGAAAAAATTCGAAAAGTTCATTGCCTTCCATTTCTGCCTCGTTCGGCCACAGGTAAACTTTTACGAGGAAATCTAGTTAATATTATTGAAAGCTCATAAAATATTTTAATTTAATCAATTAATTGTGGGTTTCGGATTTAAAGTAAAAACTTAATATAATATAATTATATATATAATTAATCATTATAAGCAGAGGTTGTATGGCTGGGATTATTCCAAGAATTGGGGATTTAAATAATTCCGATGATTTTAAAGCTCTTTTAAGTGTAGAAAATGCCTCAAAATTGGCTTTATCTAAAAGTGGTAATTTAACTAAATCGAATTCTGGGATATTTTCGCGTAAAAAAAGAGATCGTGAAGTTAATCTACGGGTTAGAAATATTGTAAAGGTTTGTATTTCTACGATAGAAAAATGGAAAGAAGAAAATGGAGACCTGAAACTTACGGATCGAGAGCTTGAAGTTCGTAGAGGTTATTCAAAAGAGCAAATTAAAGAGATTCGGCAGTTCGAAAAAAATGTAAAGGAGATTTTCGAGAAGAAGTTAACTCCTCTAGTAAAAAATGATGTTGAATTACAGGTTTTATTAAATAATGCCAAGTTGCGCGATTTTTTAGACACTGGATTTTCGAATGGAATTATTCCACAAATAGATCTGTTGAATAAGAATGCAGATTTTAAGGCTCTGTTAAATTTAGATCCTTCCCGACTGACCCTTTCAAAAGGAAATTTAGCAAAATCAAATTTTTGGGGATTCTCCAGTGCAAAAAGCAAAAAAGAAGTGAATGCCCGTGTTGCATATATTGTAAAAGTTAGTGTCCAAGCGATAGAAGGCTGGCAGAGAGAGAATCGAGATAAAATCCTTACAGATCAAGAACTTGAGGATAAGGGCTATTCAAGAGAACAAGTCAAGCAGATCCGACAATTCGAGAATGATATGCAGGAGCTGTTCGAGGAAAAATTAAAGCCGTTTGTCAAAAACAACCCGAAATTGCGTTCTTTGTTAGCGAATAAAGAATTACATAATTTTTTAAATCCTAAATTAAAAGAATTACGTCAGCAAAAGAATCTCCTCAAAGAAGAACTTGGAGAAGATTCAGACCTATCAGAAGACTCTAGCTTTGAGCTGCCTAAGCTGACAGGAGAAGAAGAATCACAGAAGCTAACAAGGCAAATTGAAAAGGCGAAATTAGCGGCAAAATTTGGTCTTGTTACCAATGTTGGCAAAGGAAAAACTGGTGCTCACTTTGTGGAATGGGTTTCAAAGGATGGAAAGGGAGAGTTTAAAAAAATTGGGATTTTTAAGCTGAGCAATAAAGAGACCTCTTTATCAATTCGTATCAAAAACAAATTTAAGCAACTGTTCTTTGGTCAACTTTACTACTTAAATACAAAGAAGCTAGCTCAATCAAAATCGGAAGCTGCTGCTTTTGAAGTTTCAAAATTTTTGGATTTTCCCATATCACCAGGGGCTAGAGTCGTTAAGCTAGGGGATAAAACAGGAACCATGCAGCGATTTTTAAATGGTTATCAAGAAGCAGAGCAGGTTAGCTATTTATTGCAAAATCAGGACAATTTCACACCGCAAGGCTGGAAACAATTTCAACAAATGACACTTTTTGATTACTTGATTGGGAATCTCGATCGACATCATGAGAATTGGCTGGTAAAGCTGGATGAAGAGGGAAAGGTTAATGATATTAAAGCCATTGACAATGCAAATAGCTTTCCGGAAAAAAATATATTTGGGATCAAAGTTGCAGCGAGAAATCAATATAAATGGCGTAATTTTCAAATATCGGGTTATGCATATGATTCTGAGCTTTTGAATGATCTTCGCTCTCATTTAACTCCGATACAAGTGGGGCAAATGATTAGTTCAATTAATGACAGATTGCCTGGTTTTCTCAGTGATAAAATGGAAACGCTTTTGAAGGAAAGAGCACAGGCTCTTTATTTATTAGCTGATCCTGAAAGAGGGCCATTCACCCCCCAAGAGCTGGCTGAATATCGCACGCATTCTTCCATTAAAGCTCTTTTGAAGAGTGCGAAGAGCGAGCGGAAATAAGCAATTATTGGGATTCTGTGTGAAGAAAGGGTTTTTGGCAAATAAATAAGGTTGCAATGCCTCCAAATAGAGGAGACAAAGTAACTTGCTGAAAACCTTCCTCTTTAAGCATGCGTGAAATCTCACTCGGTGGAACAAAATTGTGAATACTAGAGCAAAGGTATTGATAAGCTTCACGATTATTGGTTAGCCATTTTCCGAGAAGTGGAAGAATCGTTTTTAGATAGATTTGGTGCCCAAATCGTAGCAAGCGATTCTGAGGTTTTGTCAATTCTAAAATCCCAAATCTTCCTCCTGGAGCGAGCACGCGATAAGTCTCCCTAAAACATTCTTGAGGTTGCTGAATGTTTCGAATGCCGTAGGCCAAAGTAGCCAAAGACACTGTTTCAGACTCTAGAGGAATTTTTTGTGCATCTGCTCGCAGGTAAGAAATTTGATGTCGCTGAAAACCTTTCACTAAAGATTTTTCCTTTGCGCAATCAAGCATTTCTTGGCAGAAATCGAGCAAATAGGCCTTGCGCTTTTTTTTCGACTGCGCTAGGCAGGTAAACGCGATATCGCCAGTTCCACAGCAAAGATCGAGCAGGACTTCTGATTCGTCATAGCCGCCTACATGGCGCACTAATTCCTGATTCCATTTTTTATGCATTTGAAATGAGAGAATTGCATTGGTTTTATCGTAATTTTGAGCGATGCTTCCAAACATTTTCTGAATACTTTCAGGATTCTCTTTGGTATATTTGCTCATGATTTCTTCTCATCATTTTTGTCGCAAAGTGTGCAGCTGAATTGGTCCCCACACTCATTATCTTTCTTTTGTGTGGGGTCTCTTCCGCAGGATCCTGGTTTAATTTTTGATTTTCCTGTCAGAAGCCATCCTAAACCCAATAAGAGGAGGGCGACGATGATTGCAAAAAATGCGATGATTAAAGTGGTGGTAAAATCAGACATCTGTTTCCTCTTATTGTTTTTTTGTTACTCTTCTGTTTCGTCATCAAAATCGTCGAAATCATCCTCATCTTCTTCATCTAAGTCATCTTCAATGATGATGGGCTTTTTAGATGGTTTGACTAGAGCTTTTGAATTCTTCTTAGGAGAAGGTTTCAGTGGCACGAGATCAACCCAAATCGGGGAACTCCATGCGATGTTTCCATCTTCTTGAATCACACGTAAGTAGTAATAAACAAATGGGGGCTTTTTATCTTTAGGAGTGAAGCACACCTTGTTTAAAGTTGTCATGTCGTCATAAGTGAAATTGAGATAATAGGTGTCAGATTTCAATGTATGAATGACAGTTCCATTCCGAATGATTTCAACCGATTTTAAAGGCGCTGTTCCTGCGACATAGCCAGAGATATGTCGGTTCACAATCAGACCGTGTTTTTCGGATGTGTCCATTTCACTCCCCATGGGCATACCAGCCAGGTAGAGTCCGACAATGATCCGTTCCCCTGTTGTGGCATAGCAAGAACGCTTATACAAGGCTTCAATTAAGGCATTGCGCGAGTGCTCTTGCGCAATAATCCCTGTCAAACCAGGAGAGTATTGCATTTGGTCGCCACGGAAAAAATCTGAATAGGCACCTCTGTCATCTAGTCCGCCTGCTACAAATCCAAAACGATGGTTGTTTTGCAGGGCTTTTTGGATAGATCCTTCTGCCGTTTCTTGAACGCCAGCTTTTCCCTGACATTGAATAGGTCGGGGGTTTCCTTCTTTCTTCGTACATTCGGAAGATCCCCAGGCATTGTATATTTCCACAACACGTTCAAACTCTGGATCAAATTCTTTAAAATTAAATTCGAATCCCTTTGCCATTGTGAAACAAGGAATAGAAATTAACTCTTTCGGAGAAAAGCTTTTATAGATTTTTTTCAAAGAGCTATATTTAACATCTTTTTTACGAAGGATTTGCTTGCCTTCTTTTGCGTAAACAATTTGTCTAATGCCCTCTTCGCCTGGCTCTCCTTGCCATTGAAAGCCCACAAAAGTAGTAAAGCGATCGGCTTCATCAAATTCGGCAATATTTTGTGTGATCAGTTTCCACACTTCATTTGAAGTTTCTTCGATGTTTTCGAAGGAGGATGTTCCAAAAAAGTTGAAAGCTTTTTCATCGCGAATATGGCGTAAGCAGTTTTCAATATTTTCTGTTGAATCAATTCTTTCTGATTCACCATGAAGTAATCCCCAAAAAAGGCTTTGGTTACTTTCAGAGAAACACTTGATGGGTGAAGATTTGAAAACTTCTTTGGTTTTTGTGTTCAAGAGCTGAATTGTATAGATGCCAGGTTCATTGAAATAGAGGTTAGGAAGTGTGATAAAGCCAGTTTCAGGAACAAAGAGTTTCCATGTTAGGTTTTCTCGTAGTTGCTCGTAAGAAAGCTCAATCAGGGTGTCTTCAGGGGCATTGCTTGTTAAATTGCCAAACTGGTCTTCAAAACGGGCAATGACATCAAAGCGTTTATTTCGGGTAACGAATGAAGGGGTGATGACTTTTAGCGTACTTAGCACGTTTCCTCGAATATCCATGGAGAAAATTTCTGGATCTTCGTAATGGCCTTTGCCACTTGCATCGACATAAAGGAGGAAAGAGCGTCGTCTTTGCGCTGTTGTTTGGGTGCGGGTGCCTTTTTTATAACGAGAATCGTCATCTAATTTTGGGGATCCGACGATAATCGTAATATTGGAACCTGCTTCAACTTTATCAGGCAGAGTGAATTCAAATTGTGGTGTAAATCTTTCGGGAGTTTCAATTTCTGTGGCTGTTAAGAGCTTTCCATTTTCAAGCTCTGCATAGATCACATTTTTCCCTTTCTTTAAATTTGCTGAGGGGACTTCCCAGTCGATGTCACGTCCTTCGCTCATCAAATCAAATTTAAGACGGGTTTTTTTTGGTAACGCTACAGACGTTGTGTAAATAAACTTCCAAGTATTGACTTCCCCAGCAAAAGCATGATGAGGGTCGCAATAACAAATAGATCGACGCATGTCAGGGAACTCCATTATAAATGAGTGAGTCAGCAGTTTGCCTTATTCTTGTTTCTTTTTCAAGGGACAAGAATCTCTTTAAAGAAAAATTAAAAATCTTATTACGCTGCGTATTCGATAATTCTTTTTTCACGAATGAGGGTGACTTTAATTTTCCCGGGGTAAGTTAGTTCTTTTTCAATTCTCTTTGTAAGATCTCTGGCCAAATTCAGAAGGGCATCATCATCGATGATGTCTGGAAGAACGACTACGCGAATTTCTTTGCCAGCCTGTAAAGCGTAAGCTTTTTCAACACCTGGAAATTCAGCCGCAATCTCCTCTAATTTTTTTAACCGTTTCATGTATTCTTCTACCGCTTCAATTCTGGCACCTGGCCGGGAAGCAGAGATTGTATCAGCCGCGCTGCAAAGGCTTCCTTCAATTGTGATAGGGTCAATTTCGAAGTGGTGGCAACCAATTCCATTGGCAACTTCTTGGCTCTCTCCATATTTTAATGCAAAGTCGCGTCCAATGAGGGCATGTGTGCCTTCATATTCGTGGGAAACAGCTTTGCCAATATCATGTAAAAGTCCAATCCTTTTAGCTAAACGGATATCCAGTCCGAGTTCTGCAGCCATCATGCCCATTAAATGGGAGACTTCTAAGGAATGATCTAAAACGTTTTGCCCATAGCTATAGCGATATTTTAATTTGCCTAGAAGTAAAATGAGTTCAGGATGAAGAGAGATCGCTCCCGCTCGAAGGGCGGCATCTTCCCCGTGTTGTTTAATTTTCTTTTGTATGGCTAGGGTAGCTTGTTCAACAGCCTCTTCGATGCGCGTTGGGTGGATGCGTCCATCGGCAATTAAATCGGACAAGGCTATTTTGGCAATTTGAAGGCGAATTGGATCAAAGCCCGATAGGACAATTGCCTTGGGGGTGTCATCGATAATGACATTGACTCCTGTTGCGCTTTCAAGGGCGCGGATATTTCTCCCTTCGCGTCCAATGATTCTTCCTTTCATCTCTTCATTTGGGATTGAAATGGTGCTGACGGTTGTTTCGGAGGTGCAAGGAACAATTAGGCGTTGGATGGCTGTTGCAATGATGCGCCTTGCTTCTTGTTCTGCATTTTCTTCCGCTTCTTTTTTTAAGCGACGAATCAGATTGGCTGCATCTGTTTTGACCTCATGATCAATCTTTTTCATAAGCAGTTCTTTTGCTTCATTCAAAGTAAAGCCGGAGAGCTGCTCTAGTTCATGTATGAGTTTTTGATGGGTTTCGCTCAGCTGTTTTTTTTCTTCTTCTAATTGGGCTTTTCTTCCAATTAAAACAGCTTCTCGTTTTTCAATGTCAGTTAGCTTCTTTTCAACCAAATTCAAGCGGGTCTCCAGTTTATCTTCTCTGGATTTTAAACGATCTTCTTCGCGTTGAATTTTTTTTCTTTCTTGTTGCCAAGTCTGTTCTTGTTCGCGCTGATGCTCTAGTTGCATTTGTTTAATCGAGAGTTCTGCATGTTTTTTTAGGTTGATTGCTTCTTGCTGGGCCTGGTGGAGAATATTTTGAGCGATTTGCTTGTAATTTCCTGATTTTATGCGATGGATGCAATAAACAATTAGAGCACCCAGGCATATCCCAAAAGCAAAAAGGGACGACGCCACGAATAAGGGAGAGTCAAACGTCATATGACGGGCCTTTTATACATATTTTCAAAGAACTTATGGGTATTCTCTAATAAAGTGAGTTTTTCGGCAAGCCTGTAACGCCAAGTCATGATGTTTATGTAGTAGAGGAAATATCT
Source organism: Parachlamydia sp. (assembly GCF_050255895.1). Taxonomy (NCBI): domain Bacteria; kingdom Pseudomonadati; phylum Chlamydiota; class Chlamydiia; order Parachlamydiales; family Parachlamydiaceae; genus Parachlamydia; species Parachlamydia sp. The sequence continues at coordinate 6,798 of NZ_JBFWIR010000081.1, read as the reverse complement.
TTAAAATGAGGGATAGGACGCAATTTGACTTTTTCGACGCATCGATCATTGGATTGCAGAATCTCAATTTCAAAATTATCGCGATGAATGATAAATCCTTTTGAAGGAATAGATCCGGCGCAATGAAAAATATAGCCACCGATCGTATCGTATTCTCCTTCTTGAGGAATTTTAATATCTAATTGCTCATCAATGTCAAGGATGCTCATGCGCGCGTCGATAATCCAGGATCCATCTGGCTGGGGGATGAATAGCTCTTCTTCATCGTCGTATTCATCGGCAATATCACCCACGATCTCTTCAAGAATATCCTCAATGGTGACAATTCCCTCTGTTCCGCCGTATTCGTCAACGATAATGGCTAAGTGGACTTGTTTTTTTCGAAATTCTTGTAATAGCGCAGAGATTTTTTTTGTTTCCGGTGAGTATAGGACATTTTTTTGAATGGTTTCAATAGGAGCGTCAAGGATATTTTGATTTTTGTTGTTTTGTTCATACTCCATATATTTAGCCATTAAGTCTTTATACATGAGGACTCCTACAATGTTATCCACTGTATTGCGATAGACGGGGATGCGGCTGTATCCTTCTTTTTCCAAAAGCTTAATGGCATCTTTAATGGTGGTGTCAACGGGCAGGCTAAAAATATTAACACGTGGCACCATGACTTCTCTGGCGATGCGTTCCTTAAATTCTAAAACAGATTCAATCAATTTTTTATCTTCTAAATCGAGAGAGGGGCTCACTTGTGATTCTTCAATGAGTTGAATGATTTCTTGTTTTGCTTTGGTGGCGGGCTCTTGTAAATGATTAAAATACACCGTGCGGGATAGTCTCTCAGAAAATTTTAAAAAGACATATGAAATGGGGAATGCGAGAAAGAGAAAAATCGAAGATACAAAAGCGCTAAGATGAAACATAGAGTGAGGGAAGCGGTTGCCTAATATGCGTGGAAGATAATCTGTGATCAGAAAGGAAAAAAACAAAAACAAAAAAACAAGAGGGATAATCCAAGCAAGTGCAAAAAGAGAAAAGTTTCCGGTAAATAAAGAGAGAAAGCTTTGTGGGAACGCTTCCAAAATGAAAAGGAGGATTGAAAAAGCATAGCAAAAGCGGCATAGATTTTGAGCGCTTGTCACAGCAAAAAACAACGCATCTTCATGTTGTTTAGGAAACGCATATTCATGGAAGCGTTGATAGAAAAAATGAGAAGAGATGGCTTCGAACTCGCTATTACTTTTGTGAATGCGTCTCAATGCGCTATTTAAAGCGGTTAAAAAAAAAGCTCCGGCTAAAAAAATCAACGAGAGAGTTAAAGTAATGGCAATGGACAAGATTCCTCCTAAGAAATCACTTTTGAATAGATGTTAACAGTAAGCCCAGTGCAGCAAGATGCTCGAGATGTTTTTTTTCTGCGGCTCTCATTGCTTTTTGGTCCGTTTTTTTTATGTCGTCATATCCCATAAGGTGCAAAAGGCCGTGGATTGTATACAGAGCTGTTTCGGTATACGGATCTCCCCCATGCTGTTCAGTGTATTTGACGGCTGTTTCTGGGCAGACAAAAATTTCTCCCAAAACTCTGTAATGAGTTTCTTCGGGGCCGTCGAGGGGAAAGGAGATGCAGTCCGTTGGAGAGGGGTCATTGAAATATTGTGCATGCAGTTCACGCATTTTTTTGTCTGAAATGAAGTGGATGATGACTTCGTGGCACAGCTCATTTTCCAGGTGTATAACCTCTTGAACAATTTTTTTGATAGAGGTTTTGGGAAGTTTGAGAACTTTTTGTTGATCAGTGATACGTATCTTCACGCTTTTTACCGCAGGTGATTATCAAAATGTTATGTTATCTGATGTTGAGAATTGTTCTCAAATATTTTATTGGTAGTAAGGGAATTAAATAGAATAAAATCGGGCGAGCACGAAAAAAATTAAACCCAACAGCGTTGGGTTTAATTATCATGGAGACTTGAAAATGAAAATTATTGCTGAATAAGTGTTTTGGGAAGACCCGTAACACGCTTATTTTCACCATCTTTCCAGCGGCCTAATTTACGCAAAACATCGATTCTTTCAAATCGTTTCAGAACGTTACGCTTAGTGGCTGCTTTGCTTGAACTGCCGAAGCTTGGGTGTCTAGACATAAAAAACCTTACAGTTGAATATTCAAATTAGAAAATTACTTAATTTTAGGAATGAACGCCGTTTTTGCAACATCTCCTTCGAGAGCATTAGCGTGTTCTTTAAAACCTAAAGCTAAACGATCTTTTAATGGACCTGTTTTTTCTTGGGGAGGTCGGTGCTTTCGAGGAAAACGAGAGCGTCTTTCTTGTTGCTTACTAATTCGAACCATTTTTTTCTCCTAAATACATTGACTGCAATTACTATACTGCAAAATACCTAAAGTAGGCAAGCCTTTTCTTTCTTAAATGACACAAGCTTTTTAGGGTAATTGTGAGAGTTTTGCGTCTTTAAATTCTATGTTTAATGACTCCTTTTATAAGAGGTGTCTATTCAATTGGTAGACCCTGAAGAGCTCGATCGGCCATATCCAGTAATTTCCCCCCAAAAGGCTCATCTGAGAAAACAAGTTTTCCCTCAGAATCAACTTCGCCCTCATCTTTAAAGGATTCGGGATTTTTCGCTAGTCTTAAAAGTGTGTTAATCTTTTTTACAAAAAGATCTCTAGCTTGATTGATATCACTCATTTGTTGTGTATCAGTGTTTTTCTTCCTGTCGGGGTGGTTTTGTAAGTTTTTAGTCTTATAGATACGATTTAATTGTTTAAATGAGATATTTTCATCGGTTATTTGCATCGATTCCAAAAACACTTTTTTAGATTGAAGTAAGCCCTGACGTATCCAAGCCTCTAAATTTTTTAAGATGTTTAGGGCGTCTGGGTTTCCCGCTGCAGCTGCTAATTGATAAAATCGATATGCTTTATTATAGGAATGCTCCTGTCCATTGATTCCGTGCTCATATATGCGACCCATGCTATAGATTGCGCGATGATAGCCTTGTCCTGCCGATTTTGCATACCAGTCAAAAGCGAGGGCCTCGGATTTTTCTAAACCTTCAAAACCTAATTCGTGAAGCAATCCCAATTTATATTCAGCTCTGGCGTATTTTGATTCCGCAGCTTTTTGATACCATTCTAAGGCCTGTGATTGAGTGCTGGGGCGACTTTCGTAAATATTTGCAATTAAAAATTGAGCCTCACCCCTTAGGTTTTGGTCAGATCCTTCAAGATTTTCGCTTTCTTTCTCAAATTCTAAAAGCCATCTTAAAGAATCAATATTAGATTTAGTTCTAAGCAGAAGTTTTCCAACGTAGAATTTTGAGGGGACATGGTTGCTTTTGGCAGCTTTTAAAAACAGCTTCAAAGCTGCTCTGGGTTGTTCGCCTTGTAAAAGAATGCGTCCAAGTAGATATTGAGCATCCAGTTGATTTTTTTCTGTGGCCTTCTTGAGAAATGAGATGCTTTGTTTGAAATCATGTTTTTTAAAAAAGAGAAGGCCCATATAATATTCGGCTTCAGGGTTGCCGTTTCTTACCGCAACTGAAAGAAATTGATGCGCTTTAGCAAGATCACCATTCAAAAGAGCTGTTTTGCCAATCGGAAGGGCAACTTCTATTGCCTTTAAGAGGGAATTGTGTCCTCCTTTTTCGTAACAAGCATAGGCGTTTTCAAGTGATGGGGTGGTACTACTTCCTTCCTCATGCATTATGCCTAAGTGATGAAAAGCTTTTTGAACACTGGATTTATCCTGTGGAGATAGGGAGTCTTCTTTTTTTGTCACCTCTAGGAAATACTTTTCTGCCATGGGGTAATTTTGTTCGACACCGTGGCCCTCGTAATACATCCCTCCAATTTTGACTTGTGACTTTGAATGGCCTTGTTCTGCAGCTTTTAAAAACCATTGAAAAGCGTTGGCAAAATCTTTCTTTTCTTCATAGCTAGAACCTAGCTCATGCTGAGCTAATATGTGCCCGGACTGAGCAGCTTTCGAAAGCCAATAGGAAGCATTTTTTAAATCCTCTTCGTCCAGATAGCTTTGCGCAAGTCTATATTGGGCTTCAATGTTATCTTTTTCAGCTGCCTGTTTAAAAAACTTGATAGCTTTGAGATTGAATTCTTTTTTTTGATAAAATTGACCTAGAATTAATGTGGCTTCAATGTTTCCTGTATTGGCCAGCTTTTCGATATCCTGTGCGACCGATTTTTGGAGGGGAGTATCTTCTGCTTTCAAAGCTTCGGTTAAGTATTCCAGAGCTTTTGCTTCAGATTTTTCAACTCCATAGTCACCTTCAATATAAAATTGCCCCATCATCTTTAATGCAGTTGGAACTTTTTTCTCAGCTAATTTTTGGAGACCTGGAATGGCTAGTTTTTTCGCTTCATCCCCTTCTTTTTCCATCACTTGAGTGAGGTACTTTAAAGCGCTTTCATCAGATTGGGTGTATCCATGGGTTCCTTGTGCATAAAAATTACCTAACATGGCTAAGGCTTCTGGGTCTTTCATTTCGGCCAGTTTTTCTACCACCATTTTCAGAAAATTTTGGATTTCTTCATTATCCGCTTGATTGGCTTCTTTTTTGAAATAGCCGAGAGCTTTTACTAAGGATTCTTTATCTTCATGAGTTGCTAATTTCCTTGCGCAAATAAAGGCGATTTTCTCAATCAGAGAATTATTATCTAATTTTTCTAATTGTTTGATATCAGAGTTATTGTTTTTTATCCATTTAATTGCGCTATTTTTATTTAGTTTCCACGATTGGTTTGAATCTGGGGATTTGACGGTAAGTGTTCCTTTTCCAATTCCTATTTTTTTGAATATATTTTTTATAACCGCTTGCAAGAAACTGTTAGTTTTTATTCCCTTTTTATCAGCTTCTGTCTCAAAAAATAATCTTCCGTCTTTATAGCTAGGAGTAAAGTGAATCGACATAATAAACCCTTAATAAATTTTATAGGATTTATTATAGCATGGATAACCAATATTTTTATAGTATTTCTAATACTAACTATAAAAATTTTGAGGAAAAGAAAACAAAGAAGACTACGATAATTTTAGACTTTTGTATCTAAAATGACATCAATATACTCGGGAAAAAGTCCTGTGGGGTCTAAATGGGTCACGACTTTAAAAGGAATGGTGATATTTCCTTTATATTTCTCCATTTGCAATTCTTCCCAAACTTTCTTTTTAAGTTCATCTGAGACTTTTTCATGTCTATATTTTTTGAGGAGTTTTTTGATGTATAGCTGCTCTTTTTGGCGATAGATGTCTTGACCGTAAAAGGGGTGTTCGTGCTGATCTTCCATATCTCCACTTGCTTTTTGCTGGTTGACTTGCTAAAGTTTTGTCTTTTGCAACTCTATATTAAAAGGGAAAAACTATGCTTAGAGATACCACATATAAGGAAAAATTTGCGATCTTAAAAAATTGGATGCCTCAAATTATTGAGCCTTTGAAAAAAGATCTCAAAAATGACCACCTAAAAAACGATTGGGAATTTTTTAAACGTTATTTTGCATCAAAAAATTTCAATAAATTAACAGTAGAAGATTTCGTTTCAGCTTATTCGCAAGCAATTGAGGAAGTGGAGCCTGAAAGAGCGGAAGAAATTGCGGAGTTTATTGCAAATCGTTGGTTAATGCGAAATGCTGAACTTTATGAGTTTTTTGAAGGCAAACTTAATCAAATTAATCCTAATTTTCAAGACATTCAAGAATTGTCTCCAGAGCAATCGAAAGAAATCTTAGATGATGCGTTAAATCAATTTGGTTCATTTCGTACATATGTGTTTTCTATTTTAAATTCAGTTGTTTTCCCACAGATTGTTTATGAAGATCTCCGGAAAAAAGCAGATCAGCACATTGACCAAACCCTTAAACAACAAGAATTAGATAAGCAAGAGCGTTCTCTCGAGGCTATTAAAGGTTTCTACGAGCAGCAAATGGCGCGTATGCAAGACAAGTATGAAAAGAAATTGAGCGGTATGCAAAAGAAATATGTGCATGATGTGGAATCCCTAAAAAAACAGATTTCTGCTTTGCAGCGTAAGTTAGGTGGGCAATAAGATTTTATGTCAGCTTTTCCATTTGCAATTATTCCCCAAGATGAAGATGAAAAGTTTATGCTTGAAGCGCTAAAACAAGCGTGGAAAGCTTTTCAAGCAAAAGAAGTTCCTGTGGGAGCTATTTTGGTTCACGAAGGAAAGATCATTGCTAGGGGTTATAATCAAGTGGAATTGCTGCGTGATGCAACAGCACATGCTGAAGTGTTGTGCATTACAGCAGGAGAGGCGGCACTGTCCAACTGGCGTTTGAGTCAGTGCAAGCTATATTGTACGATTGAACCTTGTGCTATGTGTGCCGGAGCTATGCTGCTTTCCCGTGTAGAAGAGTTGATTTGGGGCGCTCCTGATATTCGTCACGGGGCAAATGGAAGTTGGGTAAATCTGTTAAATATTCCACATCCAACCCATCAAATTAAAGTGAAAAGTGGTATCTTAAAAGATCCATGTGCTTTATTGATGAAACAATTTTTTCAAATACGCAGGCAGGAAAATACGAAAATCAACGGGACATTACAAAGTGATTTGGAAACAGATTGAGAATTGTTTAGATGAAATGATTGAGTATCAGCAAAAGTGTCTACTTGCACAGGGACGACAGCTTGTAGATGGACTGACGAGTGATGATATCCTGCAGCCTAATGATTTTCCAGATCTGGAAGTAAATCCCCATTTTCGATACGAAGAAGGGCAATTAGCGGGACTGCAATCCGCACGTAT